>JAIOSV010000008.1 GCA_021107435.1 Candidatus Sabulitectum sp.
ACTTTCTGCTGGTGGCTCCGCGAATACGAAACTGGCATTGGAATGCGAATCCTTCGTAAGTGAGCTGAGCCGGGATATATATGTTTTCCCAGTAATGATCGCATGCGTATTCCCACTGGCTCTGCTCAAACTGAAGATTGAGTACAGGAACCATATCCGGCCAGCCCGGGTTCGAGATCAAAACAACCATGGCCAGAAGCAATTTCAACCTCCTCCATTCACGCTGCTTTAACATACACTATTTTCAGCGAATCGGGCCTTTACACATTAACTCTATTTTGCACCAAGTGTAGCACGAGTATTGTCAGTCGGTTGGATTTATTGAATATTAGTAACCGTGACTTCTGACAGAAAGGAATGCTATGATTTCAGTATTTTTGCTTCTTGCTTCAGTATGTACTCCATTCAGCGTTGAGGCCATTGGTGGTATGGTCGTTCCTGGAATCCCGGAGACCGATGGACCGGCTGTTTTTTGTGAATTCAGAGCGGGTATTGATGTTGCGGAGAACTGGACCGTATTTGCTGCGGTTCCTTTCTGGAAATTGTCTAATTTCAACCCTTCATCCAATCCCCCGGAATTTGTTGAATACGAGCAGTACAACTGGTATAAGAACTATTCAGAAAGCCGCATTGGTTATCAACTTGGTGTAAGAAGATGCATGGGTATTTTCTCACTTGAAGCGGCAGCCGGACCCGTGAAGAGAACAGCGGAATTTGCATTATCCGGAGCTGATTATGATGGATATGAAGATACAAGGAATCAGGAAACCAGGTTTCTGGGCTCCCTGGGCATTATTATTCCCACAGGCACTTACAGTCTGTTCAACCTCGCAGTAAGAACAGAGGATTTCAGCGACTGGTTCTTCACAGCAGGTGCGGGTCTGACCCTTTCTTCCGATACTTTTACAGGTACTGGAGGTGAGTAGCATGTTTAAGTATCTTCTTCTTCTCTGTGCAGTTTCTCTTGCTTTATCTTTTCCAGGAAGTTTTAAGATCTCTTTTTCCCGAACGGAGATTGTCGCAGATTCTCTTCCACAACTGGCGGATCACTTTCAAATGGTCATGATTGGTTCAGACATCAGCATCTCTCCTCAGTTAGATCTAATATTCAGAGGAGGTTATGGTTCATCTGAACCATCAGTTCCAGTTGAGGTTCCCGATTCCCTGCTTGCCTTCGAAGAGGAAGGCAGGATATGGATACTTAAAGCAGGGATGGATTACCTGATAATTCCTCAAGCTCCTTTCTTCCTTAGAGGAACTGCCGGATCAGCTTTCACAATGAGGGATTACTGCATGGGACAATACGAGCAGAGATATACTGACGGCAGTTGGGAATCTCTGTTATCAATCGGTCTGGGGAGTGAGTTTCCAGTTGATTTCATTCCGATAATCAGCAGTGCGGAATTTCTTCTTTCCGCTGAATGGATTGGCTCTGATGTGATGGTGATAACAGGAGAGATAGGTATTGGTATCTGACCGGGCGGGGCCGCAAACGCGGCCCCGATTTGTCAGCTGAGTTTTTCTATTATGGTTTCGGCGATCTGTTCAGGCTGAAGACCCTGCATTGTGTACAGATCCTCGGCATCTCCGCTCATCCCATAGTGGGTCACTCCGATTCTGGTCAGGGGAGGAGTGTTTTCAGCCCCGGAAAGGGCAAGTGCTATCCCTGCGCCAAGGCCTGTTTCTGTATCGTGGTCTTCCACAGTAATTATCTGTTTGAAATTCAGCAGGTTGTTAATGAGTTTGTCTGAAATTTCAGTAGGACAGCTTATTCCCCAGACTGCGGTGGATATTTTACCAACCTCAAGAATCTGTGCCGCCTGGATAGCCTTAATGCATGTTGGGCCCATGGCAATAATGGCGACATCGGTACCATTTCGGAAATGATCTGCTTTTCCGTAGCTGAATTCGTAGTTTTCGTCAAAGAACAGCGTACCGTCTTCTTTTGTTATTACCGGAAGCTTTGATCGTCCCATGGCGATGAAGCAGTTGCCGGGGCTTGTTGCAGCGTGACGAACTGCTCTGTCAGTCTGGTTGGGGTCGGCGGGAACTATTGTGCGGTAGTTGGGAAGAGCGCGCATAAGCCCCACATACTTTATGCAGTGGTGGGTTTTCCCGTCGGGTCCCACATCCAGTCCGCAGTGTGTGGCGACAACTTTAAAGTTTGTGTGGTTGATGTCATTCAGTCTGTGCTGGTTGAAGGTCTCATCAACTGCAAACACTCCGAAGTCACTCCAGAATGCTACCTTGTCTGCAAGAGTCGCGCATCCTGCCATGGTAGCGGTGTGGTGCTCCATTATGCCGGTCTGGAAGAAGTGTCCGGGGTATTTTTTCGCGAATTCAGCGGTTTTTACGCTTCCGGCAAGATCACAGTCAAAAACCAGCGGGATATTGTCGGGATTTGCATCGGCGAGGCTGACAAGAGCTTTGCCCCATGCACTTCTGTTGTCGCCCCTGTGATCAAGACCGTAGGTGATGGGATTACCGGCGTTTTTCATCAGGTGGTAAACTGGTTCCTTCCGGCAGCTTGTTGTTCTGTTCTTAAGGAAGTTTTTTCTTTCAAGGGCAAGCTCTTCTATGTTGTTTTTGACGTTGAGCTCTTTGAGAGCCTTTTCCAGCTCATCTTTTTTTAGTGCTCTGCCGTGAAAGCCTGCTTTGTTCTCCATGAAGGAAACACCCTTGCCCATAACTGTTCCTGCAAGAATAAGTCTGGGCTTTTTCTGTCCTTTCGGAAGCATGGCTTTGTACAGGGCTTTGAGGTCATGTCCGTCGGTTTCAATTACTTCCCATCCGGAGGCTTCGAATTCAGCTCTGAGATTAACCGGCATGATGTCTGCCGTGTCTCCTGAAATCTGCAGGTGGTTAAGGTCGATGATGTAAGTGAGATTATTGAGCATGTATTTGGAAGCAAATCTTCTTGCCTCGGATATCTGACCCTTCTGATTCTCTCCGTCACCGGCCACCACCCAGATGTGGTTCCTGATTCCGTTGCTTCTGTCCGCGATGCCCATTCCTATTGCTGCGCTGAGCCCTTGTCCCAGGTTTCCACTGGTGAGTTCGATACCCGGCAGGTGTCTTTCTATGTGTCCCTCAAAGTCGCTGCCCGCGAGTCTGAATGAAACCAGGGCTTCGTGGAGATCGAAGAATTTGAGGGCTCCAAGAACACTGTAAACACCGGGGGAAGTATGACCATGGCTTACGACTATTCTGTCGCGTCCCTTCATTAATGGTTTCTCCGGGTTTACATTCGCCTGACTCCATAGCATGGCGAAGATCTCAAGGCTGCTCATGGAACCGCCGGGATGACCGCTTGCAGCGAGGCTGGTCATCTTCAGGATGTTGCCCCTGGCTTCATGACAAAGATTCTGAAGCTTTTCAGCTGTTGCTTCAGGGAGAGCTGGAAGAATAAAATTAGTTCTTTCCATTGTTTTCTCAGCCTTTATTTTTCAGTTTGGCTATTACCTTCTCCTGCACTCTGGCGGCAAGTTTTCCGGTTTCTGCCAGGAGGCTGTCGGCTTTTTCTGCTGTTCTTTTTTTGTAATCGGGGTCTTCAATCTCCGGAAGATTGATGAGAACATTGTAGTATGCTCCGGTCGCGCAGGCTCTTGCTGCCGCTGCTGCAACTCCTGCGTCGGAAAGGCTTGACTGCATGCCTCGTTCCACCAGAGCCAGAGCCATTTCAGCGATTTCAGGTGCTTTCGCCAGAACACTGAGGGGTACTTCAATCGCGCCTTTGATTGCTGACTGCACATCGCCTTTAGCGCGTGCTGTGTCCATCCAGACATTGAAAGCTCTGGTGTCATCGTCAATTGAGTTCACCAGGAATTCCTTGATACCCTGGGCTTCCGGTGCCAGTTTCAACATTTCTTCCCAGCTTGATCTGAATTTTCTGTTCTTTACTGTAAGGTTGGCAACCATGCTGTCCAGACCGGCACCAACCGCGCCCATCAGAGCCGCGGCGCTGCCGCCTCCGGGGGCCGGGCTGTCAATGGAGAGTTCATCGCAGAATGCTCTGCATGTCATACCGGAGAGGTTGACCGATTTGTCAGCAACCATGTACTCGATGATTTTTTTGTCCGGATCGAATTCGGCCACATCGCTGAGTCCCATGGATTTTATGGCAATTTCAATAAGCTCGCGCTCCGGTGCTCCCACAGACTTTGCCTGCTTACCGATGTTCAGCAGGGCGCGGTTCTGCTTTTCCAGATAGTATTTTCCAGCGTCAACCATTGAACTGAGAGGGACAAGCCCCACAACTTCACTTCCGGTTACCATGAGTCCGAGTTTTTCCGCTTCTTCCTTTGTCACATCAAATCCGATGTGAAGAGGTGTAACCGCAATATCTGTAAGGTTCATGGTAACCTGAGCTGTGTTGTATTCCTCGATGAACCAGCCGAAAGCCTTGCAGTTCTTCAGACGGCCTTCCTGCTGAATTTTTTTACCGTCTTCATCCCTGGCGAATTTCCATTGACTGGTTCTCTGTGTTCTGCCGGTGTCGCGGATGTTCAGGGCAATTTCTTTGGCCATGGAAGTGTCAGAGGTGTTGAGATTGACATTGTAGGCGATGAGGAAGTTTCTTGCTCCAATGGTGCAGACGCCTGTTTTCGCGGTTGCGTCATTCCATTCATTAGGACCGAAATCAGGCTCCCATTCAGTTTTCCCAAGTTTGTCCTGAAGGGCTTCGTATTCTCCTTCACGGATGTTGGGCAGCTTTGCCCACTCCGGTTTTGACGCGGCGTATTCGTAGAGGTAAACAGGGATGTCAAGTTCTTCTCCTACCTTTTTGCCCAGTTTTCTGGCCAGCTCGGCACATTCTTCCATTGTTATTCCACTTACCGGTACAAAAGGGCAGACATCAGTGGCGCCGTGGCGGGGGTGGGAGCCGTGCTGCTTTCTCATGTCAATCAGCTTGCCGGCACTTTCGATAACATTGAATGCCGCCTGAAGTACAGCTTCGGGCTCTCCGGCGATGGTGATTACAGTTCTGTTGGTTGCTGCGCCGGGATCAACATCCAGTACAGATGCTCCGCTGACAGCGGAAGCTGCTTTTACTACAGCGTCGATCACTTCCCGGTTTCTACCGTCGGATATATTGGGAACACACTCTACGATGCGCTTTGCCATTTGAACACTCCTGTTTTTCTTGTATTCTTGCTATAATGGAAAACCACTGATTACAGTTCATGTAACATAACAGGCAGGAGGTTCAAGTGTACAAGGGAATCGTGGAAGGTTATTACGGCAAACCCTTTACCGTGCAACAAAGGGAAATCCTTCTTGAGGAACTGTCACCACTGAAGAATCCCGCGTATTTCTATGCTCCCAAAGATGATCCCTGGCACAGACTTCTGTGGAGGGAACCCTATCCGGACAAAGAGTGGTTATCACTGCGAAACTGCATGGGCGGGGCCACAGCATTTTTCTTCTCCATAAGTCCATGGAAGTTTCAGGATACTCAGTGGAAAGACGCACGGACAAAGCTCCTTCTTGCTGAGGACTCCGGGGCGTCGGGCCTTTCCATTTTATTTGACGATGTTCCGGACAGGTCTGCTGGAAGGCTGGCAGAGAGACAGCTCAACTTCGCAATGCGCGCTTTTGAGGGAACTGATCTTCCCGTGATCCTCTGTCCATCTGTTTACTGCGGTGAGCTTCTTGAGCGATTTGCGGAAGCAGAAGAGTATCTCCGGGTCTGGCGGGAAATGATTCCTGCCGGCTGGAATTCTTTCTGGACAGGACCTGCGGTTGTTTCAGAAAAAATGTCTGACCTGCGGCTGGCTGAAGAGCTTCTCGGAGGGAAGCCGGTGATCTGGGACAATGTGCTGGCAACCGACTATTGCATTCGCAGGGTCTATTTCGCCGGATTGTGCGGAAGAGTACCGGAGAGCTACTCATGGTTTATAAATCCGTCTGAGATATTCCCGGCGGCCCTTCATGGTGTTATGGAACTCAAAGCTGCTGCGGGTCTTGAAAGGAAGTGGCCCGATGCACTGGGGAATTACAGTCGGGGCTGGGAACTTCTTCAGGAGTTTCACTACCTTCCCTGGCGAGCAGGTGAGACCGGGGGAGAGATCCTGGCAAGACTCTCCGGTGCAATTAACGGCGCTGGAGTTGATGACGCTCTTGCCTGGTTGAATAGTGTACTTCCCGATATGACAGAATTTGTTGAATTAATTCCCCTTATTGAAGGGGGGTGGGAATTGCTTCCAGCAGCCCGGGATCTTTGTCGGTCTCTTTCAACAATTAAGCGGGCACTTGAGACTGATGACCCTGCCGGGTCTCTTCATTATTTTATGCATACAAGATTACCATATGAAAATCCTGTTGCTGCTCTTGCCGCAGGAAAACACTGAGGAGATAGAAGTGAAGGTTATTCTGGCTGGATACAACACCGATGTAGAGAACGGTTCCGGAACTCCTGAGACCATTTCAGCAGCCTATGCACGCATAAGCCGTGACCCTGCTCCGATCACAGAGCTTCGGAAACAAGCCTCATCTGAGGTTGAAGAAGCCAGGAAATCGAATAGAACCATTGTTTACAAGTACGGTCACGGCTCAATTGCTGAACACGCTGTTTTCAATTTCGACATTCTCGGGATCTCCAGACTTGCAGCCGAGGCCGTTCAGTCATTCAGACTTACAAGTTTTACTGAGAAATCTCAGAGGTACATCAGAATAGGGGAGGACTGGGTTCTGCCTGCGGGAATGAATCAGCACTCCTCTGTAATTTCAGATCTGTTCAGCTGTTACGGAGAGCTTCTCTCTGCTTTGCTGGAGTCAGGTCTCTCAAAAACAGAAGCCAGAGAAGACGCCAGATACATCCTTCCCCTTGCGGCGACAACTCAGATGGGTATGACAGTGAACGCCAGGGAACTGGAGCACATGATAAGGAGAATGAAGGCACACCCTCTTGATGAAGTGAAGTCTCTGGCGGACGCGCTGTACCAGGCAGTTCTGCCCGTGGCACCTTCTCTGATGCTGTTCATTGAATCAACAGAGATGGACAGCATTGCCCACTTGCAGCCTCCTCCTGTTCCGGGAAACAATCCTGTTGAGCTTCTTGGTTGTGATTCGGACAGGAGAATAGCTGACTGGCTTACTGAGCTTTACGGTGAGCCGTCCTTTGAGAGAGTTTACAATTATCTTGGAATTCATGATACGCTGCCCAGATTCTGGGAACTGTTCAGATCTGATTTCAGAATCACTCTTTCAGCTACTGCCTACGCACAATTGAAAAGACACAGGATGAGTACTCAGCTTGTTTCGGCGTACGACCCGGCTCTGGGAGTAACAATTCCACCCAGCATTGAAAAAGCAGGTCTTGCTGATTTGTTCAGAAGGGAGTGCTCAAAGGCTTCTTCTGCTGCGCTGGAGCTTAACAGGGTGGGAGAGTATCTGCTCACAAACGCTCACCGTCGTCAGGTCAGGCTTTGTATCAATGGCCGGGAGTTCAATCATTTTTGCAGACTGAGAGACGATGCTCATGCTCAGTGGGACATAAGAAGAATTGCCGCAGAAATGATTTCCATCGTGAGGGAGAAGGCTCCACTTACGGTGAAAATGACCTGCGGCAAATCCCGCTGGGAAGAAGTTACCGGAAAACCTGCTCAATAAACCGGGGTCTGCCAAGTTTGTTGCCCTGATAAGTGGGAGTTATTCTGAGCAGGGCAGTTCCTCGCGCGTCCATGATATCTGTTCTGTAATGCCACGTGAAGGAATTACTGTAGGAGTGGGGGTTCAACCCGACAGCACTTCCGGAAATGGTGGCCTGTCTCCAGGTTTCACCGCCATTCGTGCTGTAATCAATATCCAGATCCAGAGTTCTGCTATCCCCGTCTCCCAGTTCAAAAGCAATATCTGCCTGTCCTCTCCGGGTGTCCATATTCGCTGTTGTAGCTCTGATAACCTCGGGAATATTAGTGTTTTCCAGAGTGATAGGTCCGATTTCTTCGGACCATACAGAATCACCATCAACGGCAATCAGTCTTATGTCAACATCACGTCTGGAGACTTCAGGAAGATCCACTGAACTGTTCCAGTTGAGCATTGTGTTGTACCTTGAAAGTCCGAAGGGGCCTTTGCTGACAAGTCCGCGGGCAACATGCCAGGTATCTTCAGTACCGTGGAGCCTGTATTCGAGATTCAGGGTGATGTCATTATCTTCGGTGTCTGTAAGAGAAAATTGCACGGGGACTGCTCCACGGAAAACATCGTATGTTGTTGGAGAGATGATCCTTACCGTCGGTAAACTGTTGTTGTCAAGATGGAACGGCGCTGATGGAATAGCAATTCCCGTATTCATGTCCGATGGAAGAGCCTGGAATCTCACCTGGTATCCGTCGAACTCCGGCAGATCTGTTTCCGATTCCCAGGTTATTTCGAAATCGTATCTGCCTATTCCAGCCTGGTCGGCCTCTACTACTGTTGCAGGATACCAGTTGTACCCGCCATCGGTACTGTACTGATACACCACATCCAGAAGATTCTGTTCCGGGTCACTTAGTCTGACACCGAGAGCTACTCTGCCTTGTACCTCGGTGGTAGGGGCAATGATCTGTGCGCTTGGAAGTCTGTCAGTGTCGATATGAAGCCCGTCTAAAAAGTACCAGGGACCAGGATCCGCGTCAGCAGCTCTTATCCTGAGTCTGATGTTGTCAGTATCGATGTGACCCACATCTCTTACCGCATTCCAGGTCACCGGCTCTCCGTAGAACCAGGGTTCTATCTCAAGGCTGCTGCCCCCAAGGTGCATAAGTTCCCAGGTATTTCCGTCGTCGATGGAAAACTGCGCCTGAAGCTGAATAATGTCTCCTTCACAGTCTTCCACCGCGTAACCCAGTTTGTACCTGGAGTCATCAATTTTGATAGGGGTTTCCATGAAAAGCTGGGGCGGTCTGTTGTTGTCTACATGAAGAAGTCCTGATGTACCGCTCTCCCCAGGGCCGAAATCCGAGTATGGAGTAATTCTCACAAGACATCTTCTCTGATCTTCAAAAGGCAGGTCCTGATCGGAATTCCACGTGATTGCTCCCGGACGTTCGATGTAGTTGCGGGTTTCCTGCCAGCTGTAGCCTGCGTCAGTGGAGTAACTGACGGAGACACCTGTCCATTCAGCGCAGCTGACGGAATATGAAATTGAGATTGGTCCACTGAATTCTCCGGTGAGTTGTTCTACTTCAGCCACCGGAAGGAAGTCAGTTCCGTAGGATCCCGAGTTGTACTGGTCTCCCAGAGGCAGAGGCCACATGCACTTTGTTGAAACATGTGTTGCCAGAGGATACGCGGAAACACAACCTCCTGCTCCGATAACTATAAGTTCCCGAGTACCATCTCCATTCATGTCACCCGCCACAGGTGGGAAAACAATTCCACCCGGATTATTGAATGGATAGCCGTTCATTCTGTTGCCTGCAGCGTCCCAGGCATATATGTTTCCGCTGTTTGCTGTGGCGATTACGGAGGGACCGCTTTCTGTGAATGAAATAATCGGTTGATACGGTCTCGAATCCGTGTGGTTGGGCCATCGCCAGGTTCCTGCGAGAGATCCGTCTCCATTCAGGAGGTAAACAGTGCTGTCTATGGAAGCTACAGCAATTTGAGGAAGCTGAAGCTCAAAGTCAACAAGACCGATAGCTATGGCTCCGGGTACAGGGCGGGTATCCATGTAGAATGGCCAGCCTTCCTGCTCTTCGCCCAGCAGGCTGTACAGGTGAACCCTTCCATCCTGACTTGCGAAGACTATATCGGCCTGTCCGTCCCCGTTGACATCACCTGAAACCGGAATAGTGCCAGTTGGGAATCCTGTAAGCTTGGGCCAGCCAGGCAGGTGAAGACCGTCCCATCCGAGAATGGTTATCCTGCTGTTGTTGGTGGCGCAGACAAGACCGTCTGTATAGCCTCCTCCCAGACTGATCCTGGTGGGTTGGTGCTGCAGTTGCGATTGGAGATTTACCGGGAAGCCCTGAATGCTCTGCCCCCTCAGATTCAACAGGTGAACCATACCGTCGCTGGTTCCGTAAGTAATTTCAAATTCGCCGTCATCGTTCAGGTCAACTGTTGTTATGCTTGTGACAATGCTGCTGTTGTTGTTCACAGGCCAGCCGAACATTTCGTTTCCGTTAAAATTCACAAGGTGGGTAAACCCGTCATTATCTGCATAAGCTATTAGAGTTTCTCCAGTTGAGCCGGGTACTGCAGCCGGTCGCCAGATGACTCCCACGCCGTTTGAGACCGGAAAGCCGGGCATTTGAATGCCACCTGTGCTCCAGGCACCCAAACCGGCGGAGCCAAGTGGAATCAGAAGAATTTGTTCAGAGCTTCCCCGGGTGATAAGTTGAGCTTCTCCTCTTGGGGTTGCATTAAGATGAAGTTCCCAGACAGGCAGAATGCCTGAAACAGTCAACAATATTAATGCAATGGCATTCAATGGCGAACCTCCCATAAATAATGTGCACAATGAATTTCTTTCAGCCAAAAATAGCTGTCTACTCTTTTGAGGTCAACTCCACTATATATATATACAACCTTGCACAGTGTTGGTAACGCTTGACTGTGTGTTGACGATGTGTGATGTTAAGTCCAATGACTTAGATGATTGTAGAGAATAATCAAGAATCCGGGGGAATTGGGAGGACTCGTATGCGTCTTGCAGGTTTTGTTTTGCTAATTTACACTATTGCCGCATCTGCCGGATCTCTTCCGTATGCGTACGGTGATGTTGTGAATGCTCCTGAAGCCTACGTACTTGAACATACCGAGGTCGAAATAGGAATCGCCACGACTGCTTTTTCCTACGAGGATTCCCTTGGTGCGTCTAACAGTGATATCAAACTTACAGGTTATCTCAATTTTGGTATCTTCAGCTATGGTGAGATCGGTGCTTCTTATCTTGCTGACGGTGGAATGGTACTTAACGCAAAAGTGGCCATTCTCAAAGAGGGCATTGCGGTTCCCGCTTTCTCTCTTGGCATGCAGAACGGTATAGGTTCTGAGCATGTTGATTGCTTTTCGGGTGATCCGGGTACACCTGATTCCATCGGAAGATACCCCGGACTCTGGGATGAAGAGGGTCTGTATAATTACAACCATTCCCAGAACTGGTCAGTGTATGGCGTTGCATCAAAGGATATGAGGTATCTCACTGGCATGCCTGTTACTCTCAACCTGGGTATCGGAATAGGTCGTTTTGTCGGAGTTGTAGATGGTGGAGCTCTGGGCATTGGCAGCTCCATTGCCAACGGTCTTTTCGGATCAATAATCTGGGAGCCCGGAGAGAATTTCTCACTGGCTTTTGAAATGGATGGCCGGGATTTCAATCTTGGTATGACTTACGCTGTGGGAAAGCATGTAAACCTGCATCTTGCCTGGGCTGAGCTGGAGCAGATGATTTTTGCTCCTGAAGGCCAGAATAAACAGGATGTAATGCAGAACTCAAAAATCACCGTTGCTGTTTCCTCAAGATTCGGTCCCTTACTGGGAGCCGGTCGTCTTGAACTGGAGAGAGAGCAGCAGCGTATTGAGAGAGCCAGGACGAGGCTTGATGAACTTGAAGCACGGCGCAGAGCTGCTGAATCCGAGCTTCAGAGGCTTCGCGATCTCCTTGACGAGCCCAGGTAGGTTCAGTAATGGGTTTGTATATCAGACTTTTAACTACTTTTTGCGCAGTTCTTGTTCTCTGTATCCCGGCAGCGGCTCAGATTCCTGATCCGGAGATTGACGAGGAAATAGGCACTGTTCTGCGAAGGGCGCAGGAGGAACTTGAGAATCTGGAAAGCCAGATAATGCGCGAGGAAGAGAGACTTGCCCGAATAGAGGCCGAGCTGATACAGCTTCGCCGGCAGCGTTCTATTCTTTTCAGTGCGCAATCCGCTTTTGAACTGGGCGAAGAGCTTTACACAAGCGGGTCCATTGTCTGGGCTCTTGACGCGTTCACTTCAGTGGTGGAGAACTTTCCCGAATCTGAATATTACGATGCCGCGTTGTTTCGCCTTGAGCTGATATGCTTTGAGCTGCAGAACTACGAGATGGCAGTGAGTTACTTCGAGACGCTGAAAACTGTCTCTCCAGGCTTTGAATACGCGGATATTGCAGTTGTTGTCGGGGGGCTGGCCGAGTATCACATGGGTGAATTTGCCGCAGCGCGTTCAACATTGCAGCAGGTCAGTTCCTCCGGAGACAACAGTTCGCTTGCCGCCTACCTTATTGCTGTTACCTATGTAGCAGAGGACAACACAGATGCGGCGATCATAGAGCTTCAGAAAGTAATTGACGGGGCTCGCAGAAATGAAACCGGTATTGCCGACCGGGCGAGAATAGCAATTGCGCAGATTTATGTTGATCACGGACAGCTTGATGAGGCTTCAGAGGAGTATCGCAGAGTATCCCCGTTTAGTTCATATTATGATGTTGCGATGCTGGGACTTACATGGACATATATGCGTCAGGAGAGGTATCAGGATGCCTACAATCTTGCGGAAAGGGTTGTTGAAGAAGTGCCTGGTACCGAACTCTACAGCGAGTTCGAGCTTGCTATGGCAAACTGCGCTCTGGGAGCGCAGGACATAGATATTGCTATCTCCATGTACAGACAGCTTATGGAAGACTACGGATCAGCGAACGATTTCTACGATACTTTCAGAGCGGGTGAAGATGTGTCTGATCAGTACGATTCCGAGCGGGAAAGACTGGACAGGATACGACTGGGTCTCACTGAGTTGAAAGAAGAAGCCTACATGCAGGGAGACATGGAACTGGTCGCCCTTATTGAGGACGAGGAAGCTTCTCTCAGGTCCCTTTTTGTTGATATTTCAGGATTTGAAGCATCTCTTTCCATGCCGGTTGGTATGGACTCAGAGACCATGCTTCAGGAGATGAACAGATTGATTGCAGCTTCCAGAGCCAGTTCTGAACGGCTTGCCCTTGAAATAGAGAACACTCAGAGTATTGCTGATTACGCAGGCAGTGAAGCTGACAGACAGGATCTTCTGCTGCTGGAGGAGGAAGTTTCCAGAATCAGACTGGCATTGCAGGATCTGGCCAGCAAGATGGATTCAGGAATGGCCGCCGATCATGACTGGATGCAGGAGACACAGTACGGTATAGCCATTGCGACATTCATTGAAAGAGAGCTGAAAAGGGATTCACTTACCTATCTTGGCGCTTACTACAACGGCAGGATTGCTGACAGCTACGCGGAAGGGGACAGCACCCGGGCTGATGCGCTGATTCAGCAGAGACTCTCTGAGACTCTTTCCCTGCAGGCCAGAATAGACGAATCCGGGATTGAATGCGCCAGCTATTTTGAGGAATATCTTGCTCACTATCCGGAGAGCAGGTTCACAGCGGACATTTATGTACGCCTGGCACAGTTGTACTATGAGATAGACAAGAACAGCTATCTGGACAGAACTGAAATGGCCGGCGGGGATTTCATTCCAGCGGATTACTCTCGAACTATTGAACTCTACCAGAAGGTATTGAACCAGTATCCCGACAGCGAGGTAGAAGATATTGCCCTTTACTCCCTTGGCTATGCTCTTAATGAAATGGGAGATCCAGTTGGCGCTGTTGCCAGTTACAGAAGACTTCTTTCCGAGTTTCCAGACAGTCCGCTTGCCCCCGAGACTTTTCTCAGGGCAGGAGACTTTTTCTTTGAATCCTTTGATTTTGACAGCGCATTTGTGTTTTACAACCAGATTCTCAACTACCCGGATGCCGGTTCTACAGTTTATCAGTTTGGTATTTACAAGCTGGGCTGGACCGCGTATCTGCTCAACGATTACGAACACTCAATTGCTCTGTTCGGATATCTTATCAGGGACAGCCACAGGATGGACGACCTGGGACTTATGCGGCGTACAGATATGGTCAATGAGGCAATAGAGTATCTCGCTCATGACTTCATGGAGCAGAAATCCGGTCCCCCGGTGCAGCTCGCGACGAATTTCCTTGACTCGTTCGGTGACGATCAGGTCACGGTGGATGTTCTCACGCAGATGGGCGACTTCTACATGGAGCAGGGATTCTGGCTGGAATCAATTGAATCGTATCAGTCGCTTCTTCAAAGAGATCCATACAGTCCGGAAGCTCCCTTTATTCAGTCCAGAATTGCTGTAGCGTACGAAGGTGACGGGAATTACGCCAGCGCCGCCATCGCAAGGGAACAGATCGTTGAAATGTACGGTGTTCAGAGTGACTGGGCCAGCATGTCAGGAGATTCTTCTGTTATGGCAGAGGTGGATTCTCTAAGAGCTTCCGCTCTTGAGAATTCTATTCAATACCACGCTCAGCAAGTAGCTGAGGGAGATTCTCAACAGGCTGCTCAAGGTTATTCCAATCTTATAGAAAAAATCGAACTTTATCTCGAAGACTACAGGGATTCCCGGCAGGCTTATGACTTTAAATTTCTTCTCGGAGACTCCTATTACAATACTGGAAATCTTTCGCGGGCAGGTACTGTTTACCTGGAAGTTGTCTACGACAGTACATCCGCTCAGCAGAGAGAAAATGCCGTTGTCAATGCATTCAGTTCTTTCGGCCTGGCCTATGAACAACCTGGAGCTGACAGTCTGTTTCTCAGGGAGAAGATGCACGAGATTTGCATGTACTATGCTGATAACTACCCCTCAGGAGAATATGCCGCGCAATTCCTTTTTAATGATGCAGGCAGCCAATACAATGCAAATGATTTCGCTGCGGCCCGCGAATCATACATGAGGATATTCAATGAATTCCCCAATTCGGAATACACAGCCAGATCCGCCAGATTCCTTGCGTCTGCCTACGAGGCGGAACAGATGTTCTCTGACGCCGAGTTGTGGTACGGAAGGGCTGCTGACGCGGCATCAATTACAGGAGAAGATCTGGGAGCCGATGTAGCGGCCCTTGCTGCAGCTGTTTCATACATGGATGCTGAAGCTCTCGCGCAGTCTGAAGATACTGAATCTTTGCTCATCGCAGCCGCCAGATACGAAGAGTCAGCTCTTGCTCACCCTGGAACAGATGTTGCTCCGGTTGCCCTGTACGACGCTGGAGAAACTTACGGAAAAGCAGGAGATATTACAAGCGCAATCAGGGTATTCACCTTGCTTGCAAACACCTACCCGGAAGCCAGCCAGGCCCCTGAGGGCATGATGAGGGCAGCTTATCTGGCAATGGAAACCGAGCATTTCATTCTTGCCGGAGATACGTATCTGGAAGCTTTTAACCGTTTCCCCATGGCTGAAGGAATGCACACAGCTTTATACAGCGCGGCAGTTACATACGAAAGAGGTGGAGCTGACGGGCTTGCTATTGGAGTTTACAATCGAATCATAAATGAGCAGGCCGCATCACCCGAAACCATGGTTATTGCACTTGGGAAAACGGGAGACTATCTCTATGACGCGTATGACTATATGGGTGCACGGGAAAAGTATACAGCATGTGTGGAAACATATGATATGTACCGGGAAGGTCCAGCCGTTGATGCTGCCAGAGGAGCTTTTCGCATTGGTGAAATTATAAGGCATAATTATGATGCAATGGTTGTCAATACTGAGAATGTTATGCAGAAAGCTCAACTGAAAGGTGAAGTTGAAAGCTGGTATGGCAAGTCTCTTACTTACAATGTTGACGTCTGGTTCATGGCCTCCTGCGTCAGGGCAGGAGAATTGTATGAGGATTTCGCCAATTCCGTAGCCTTTATGGATCCGCCAGCTGGATTGACTGATGACGCTGCTGATGAGTTCTATAATCAACTGTATTTACAGTTCTACGAACCGGAGATACAGAAGGCCATTAATATCTATGTAACTGCTGTAGAGAAAGCTGTTTCCGCCGGTGTTAGAAATGATTGGGTGGAAAGAGCTGCTGAGAATCTCGAACTGGTTGCACCTGGAACGGTCGCAACGCTTGGTCTTCCCGGCTATGAAATTGAGGTGTATGTACCGGAACCTGTGGATGAAGGTATGACTGTTGAGGGAGAAGCGGTAGAACAGATCGGTGATGAACAACTTGACGATCCGGCTTCAGGAGAGGAGGCTGGTCAGTGACACGCTATTTTTCTGTCATATTGCTGGTGCTGGCCTGTACAGCGGTGTACGGGCAGGAAGGGGCCAGCTTTGAAGATGGTAGGCTTATTCTGGATGAGATTACTATTCAGGGTGAGTTGCGTACTCCACAGGCTCTGTTTCTTATGCTGAAAAGCACACCGAACCTGAGTAACGTGCTTTTGGAGAGAAGCTTTCTAGAGGATGTTGTGAGACCGATTTATCCCGGTGCTTTTGCTTCCGAGACAAGTTTTTCCGCTACAGCGAGTCAGTCAACTGCCATGCCGGTTTACATAAGGTATGGTACCGTTGTTGTTCTTGGAGGCTTGAGTGCGTGGAAGTATGCAGAAGGAGATGAGAAAACCGGTACGACTTTTGCTGTAATGGCCGGTCTTGATTTAGTAGGTAATTTACTGTATGATCTGATAGGTCAATAGGTTAACACAATGGTTAAAGAGAGGAGTTCCTTAAATGCGTGGAAACTTGTTTCCCCTGCTGATAGCTCTTGTTATTCTGGTTTTCCCGGGTTTTGTTCTGGCGCAGGAAACTGCCGAAGTCGATTCCACTGCTGTAGCGGAGGGAGATTCCACAGCCACTGACTCTATTGCAGTCGAAGAAGAGGTTGTCCAGGAGGAAGAAATATCTGTGGATACAACAGATGTAGATGGAGTTGTTGAGGAGGAAGTAGAAGAAATCAAGGGAGGTTTCTTCAGTAACTTCGCGAGATTCTTTCGCCAGGGCGGACCTGCTATGTGGGCCATTCTATTCTTCTTCGGAGTTGGATTAATAATTTTTATCGAGAGAATTATTTTCCTTTTTGGAATTGCCAGTGCCAAGCCTGAGTCACTTATGGCAAAGATTGCATCTCTTGTTCGCAGGGGCAGCATTGAAGGAGCAATTGCAATTACAAGTGAGGAAAAATCACCACTTTCGAAGATCATCGAGGCTGCGTTAAGGAATTACAAAGGAACAGAACGCGACATTCAGAACGCTGTTGATGAGATGGCACTTGCTGAACTCCCGAGGATTAACGCAAGAATCGGCTATCTGGGCATGCTCGCGAATGTTTCAACGATGGTTGGTCTGCTTGGAACCATTTTTGGTCTTATCGCGGCGTTTGCTGCGGTGGCAGCAGCGGATCCGGAGCAGAAGGGCGTTCTCCTGGCAAACGGTATCTCTCAGGCAATGAATACGACAGCCTTCGGACTTATTGCGGCAATTCCAATGCTGGTAGCCCACTCGGTTCTTACTGCAAAAGCTGACGGCCTGGTGGATGATATTGACCGTTACAGCGTAATGGTTATGAACATGCTCGCACAGGCCAGAAGGGAAGCCTAATGGCAAAAGCTGCGTCGGGCCGAAGTCATACAGTAAAACACCCACCGGAAATTGATCTTCTTCCGGTAATGAATCTGTTCTGCTGCATAATCCCGTTCCTGCTCTTCAGCGCTACATTTCTTGAGGTGGTTATTATCGAGATGGCAGCTACTGAGGGCATAAGCAACACCGGAGCGGGAGCTACCGCCAACCTCATGCGCTCGGAAGAAGACAGGCTTCAGCCCAAGATCATCATTACAGAGCAGGAATTATTTATTGGCACTGCCAGCGGCTCGGTTCACGCAGGGTACGCTTTTGAGACAGAGCTGAATGGAGAGATGGTTATTTCTTTCCCATGGGATTCTCTTTCAACCAAGTTGGTTGAAGTGCATGAGGCTCTTACAGAGAACTATCCGCAAATAACGTTCCGCAGAATCACCATTCTGACCGTGGAAGAGACAAGGTATGATAATATCATAGCTGCAATTGACCTGGCCGGCGCCGCGGGATTTGATCAGCCCGGCCTTCAGGTTGCTCCATCTGCTTCAGTGAACTCTGCCATGGCTGCCGGGGGTGGAAACTGATGAGTATGCCGTCAAAGCGCCGTGTTCCACTTCTGATTGGTTCAGGAAAATCAAAAGCGCTCAAACGTGGCGGGGACAAAAAAACATCTCTAAATCTAACTTCCATGATTGATATGTTCACAATACTGCTGGTATTTCTGCTGAAGAGCTATTCAGCAGACGGCCAGCTTGTAACCATCAGTGATCAACTTGTTCTTCCCAAGGCCAGAGTTGAGAAGAAGGTTGAGCTGAAGCTGGAGATTCAGGTAAACAACTACTATATCGTTGTTGATGGAGATCCCGTTGTTACTGTTACTCCCGAACTTCTCAGATCAGGAAATTCAATACCTGTCCTTGTTATGAGGCTCAGGGATCACATGGAATATTCCAGACTTACCAGAGGTACACTTACTGAGGATGACATGAAGATTAACATCCAGGGAGATGTGGGCATGCCGGCAATTCTTCTGCAGAGAGTCATGGCAAGTTGCTCAGAGGCCGGGTATGTCGGGCAGAATCTGGCTGTGATCAAGATCATCTCCAGCGAAGGTGGTGAAGACTGATGGCAGATGAAAAAAGGAAGATTCTTGCTGTAGCGGCAATGCGTGATGGTAAGGTTATTACCAAGCTCCTTCCGGGAGAGAAAGAAATTACACTTGGCTCCGGCTACAACAACAATATCGCGGTAGAAGCACCGGGAATTCCTGAATCAATCGTGTTGATTAAGACGGGCGAAGAAAGGGATACCTGGGATCTAAGGCTATCTGAAGCTATGGATGCGCAGATTACATCAGTTAACGGCTCAAAGCTTAAGTTCAGTGATCTCAAGGGTTTGGGCATTTTCAATACTGATGATAACGGGATCTACGTTCTGAAAGTTAATTATGGCGACCAGGGTGTAGTCACTGCAGGTTCTTTTGTAATACACTTTGGATTCATTGATCCTCCAAAAGTTGCCGAGAAGAAGCCTCCACCAAAGAAAAAACCGATCCCGAAGATAATAGAAGAGGCACCATTTGTTCCTGAAAAAAGGATGCTGAAGCTGAATATTGAGGATTCGGCCGGCCGCAGAGAGGTATTTCCCAATGCCGGTATCATGACTATCGGTCAGGCTGATTATAACACCATATGCGTAAAAACAGGAAAACTTCCGAGAATACATACGCTTCTGGAGCCAGAACATGGCAACAAATACGTACTTAGACTGCTTCCTGCAATAAAGGGTGGTGTTGAGGTCAGGGGAAGCGTTATTCCATTTGCAACCCTTATTGAAAGAAATCTTCTTAAGCAGGAGAAACCCGGTGATCCTTATGTCTGGGTTTTTGACAGGAATGTATCCGGTGTCTTTTCGGTCGGTAATACAGAGGTGTTTTTTAGCTTTGCCGAACCGCCCGCTGAGTTGGCTAAACCCAGGCCTAAGCCAGCTGTCTCAATTCCCAAATTTGTACCCACCGTTTATAACTGGAAGAGCTTTGCGTCAAGACCCCATGAAGTAACTGCCTTTCATGCGGATAGAAATGAAGACGGTCGGTTCAAAATACTACTTGGAATTGGACTTGCCGCAGCTATTCTTATGGGGGCAGTGACTGACAGATTGATATTAGTGGTGAAGGAATCAAAGACGCAGATGCTCAGAAGCGCTCCCAGCGCAAGAGTTGTTCAACTCACAGAAACTCCACCAAGTGCTTCCGGTATGGGAGAAGAGATTATCAGTGATGTGCCTGTTGCAGAAATTGCAACCTCCGGTGGAGTTGCTTCAGGAGGCTCTGACGATATGGCAGGCGGTGGCGCAGCTCAGGGAGCAGATGCAGCAAGTGATGTCTTGAGCAGCATAGGATTTGCAGCTTACGGTACAGGAGCAGCAGGTGGCGGCGCTGGGTTTATTGGAAATCTTCAGGATGCCGCAGCATCCGGCACGGGTCTTGCATCCGGACAGAGCGGTCAAGCCTTGATAGCAGGTGCAGGCGGTGGTGGCTCGGGTGGAATCGCCGGACTTGCCGGTGGTGGTGGCGGTGTAGCCGCCACAGCAGGTACAGTGAGCGCAAGCCAGATGCAGGCAGCCCATCAGGCAGCGCAGGTAACCTTCAGCGCCAGTGCTTCAGGAGAAGCAATTGATCTTGGATACAGGAACATGAG
>JAIOSV010000071.1 GCA_021107435.1 Candidatus Sabulitectum sp.
AGCATGAAGGGGATGGGAATCATAGAGATAAAGGCAAGAACCGGGTTGAAGCTGAACATGAAATAGAAGGAACCCACAATCAGGAAGAAAGAGATGATCAGATCCTCGGGCCCGTGATGAGCAACCTCTGCAATGGTATTAAGGTCGTTTGAAATCCGGGACATGATGTGCCCTGTCTTCGTGCTGTCGAAATAGTTGAAAGACAACTTCTGAATATGACGGAAGATAACTTCCCTCATGTCATACTCCATCCGCACACCAAGGATATGCCCCCATTTCATACGAATGAACTCAAACACCATCTTAGCAAGATGGATGAAGATCATCAGTACGAAGTAAACAACAATAGCTTTTACATCGCGAGCAGGAATCAAATCTTGAAGCAGCGTTCTAACCATAGAGGGTATCAGTATAGCCAGCCCGGAAGACAGCAGAGCAACTGCAATATCTATGCCAAACAACAACTTGTGCGGTTTGTAAAAGCTAAGGAAACGCTTAAGCATGGAATCTCCAAAGTAAAACAGGGTAGGCAAACGAAAGGGGAATATACTGCAAGCTGTCAGAAAAACTCCCAACTGCAGCGGAAGTAACAGCAGCAGAAGAACAAGAACAATAAGAAGAAAACAAAGAGAAGGAGGTTGTTGTGTTTCATAGAATGGCTTTAACGAAACTTTCAGACTGGTTTGGATGCAAAGAAAGAAAGCCTCTGATCATACGCGGGGCTCGTCAGACGGGGAAAACTACTGTGGTCAGAATGCTGGCAGAGAATATACCCGGCTATATGGAAGTAAATTTTGAAGCTCCCGGCGAGAAATCTCTTTTCACAAGAAATCTATCTGTTGATGATCTGGTAAGCGCAATAAGGCTTAAGAAGAATTCACAAGCTCCGCTTGCTGAGTCGCTTCTGTTTCTTGACGAGATTCAGGCCTGTCCGGAAGCAATAGGATATTTAAGGTTTCTCGCAGAACAGATGCCTGAATTAGCTGTAATTGCATCAGGCTCTCTTCTTGAAACTTACATAGAGAAGGAAGGGATTGAATTTCCTGTGGGCAGAGTAGAGCAAACTTTTATCTACCCTGTCACCTTCAGTGAATACCTTGGAGCAATGGAGCGGATAGAAATGCAGTCTCTTCTGTAATCGATTCCTTTTCCTGATTATGCCCTGAAGCCGGTTTATGATCAGTATGTACGGTACGCTCTTGCCGGTGGTATGCCGGAGGCCGTTCGTTTGCTGTCCGAGGGCTACAAGCTGGATTCACTGCAGCATTTCTATTCATCGTTGATACAGGCATTTCAGGATGATGTGCCCAAGTATTCCACAGGTGCCTCAATGAGAAGAGTTATTGCTCACTGTCTTGAATCAACCCCGCTTTATACAGGAAGCAGAATAAAATTTGCCGGGTTCGGCAGTTCAAACTACAGATCCCGGGAAGTCGGGGAGGCAATGAGAAGGGGAATGCTGCTCCAGCTGGTGTATCCCACTTCAGAAGTAACACCTCCTGCAAAGCCTAATCTGAGGAAACACCCCAAACTGTTTTCTGGACGCGGAGGTGGATTTTCTCCTTCAACACAAAGGAATGCTTGTTCCCATAAAGGTAAAGTCCGGCCCCACAGGCAGACTCCGATCTCTGCACAGTTACATAGACCGATGTCCACACGGATATGCGGTTAGGTTCTACAGCGGACCAGTTGCAATTAACAACCTCAAGACTCTAAACGGAAAACCGTTCAAACTTTTGAATCTGCCGCATTTCCTATGCGAATACCTGCCAGAGTATCTTGACTGGTTCATTCGGGAGAACTGACAGACAAACAGAATGCACGTGTCTCAAAACAAAGGGGAATCTCTGTTACATTCATCACTACAATCCTGTGAATTCCCACAATATTATTTCATCTGAATTTTGAATGAGAGAGTACTAGAATTTTGTTTGGGTATTATAGTTAGTAGCACTATATTACACTACGGAGGTTAATTGGACAGGGGTGGGGCGATGAAAAAGATTAAAAAAATACCTTATGGCACAGCCAGCTATGATAAGATTAAAAAGTTTAATCATTATTTTGTAGATAAAACAAAATACATAGAAATGCTCGAAAACTTAGATACTTATCATTTGTTTTTTCTCCGTCCCCGTCGCTTCGGCAAATCATTGTGGTTATCAATCCTGGAACACTATTATGATGTTAACAAAAAAAATCAGTTTGAAGAGTTGTTCGGTGATACCTACATTGGTAAAAACCCCACACCCCTCAGAAACACCTACCCAATACTAAAACTTAATTTTTCAGGTATTCCAACTGAAAAAATTGAAATCACTGAAAAGGATTTTAATTTAAAAATTACCAGAGCCATAAAGAACTTTTATGGAAATTATTCATTTTTGTTTGAAAAAATCTCTTTCGAAGAGGATTTGTCTAAAATAACTAATGCAACCAGCTTGTTCTCTGAATTTGTGGAGATCATGCATTTTCACAATATCAAATTTTATCTTCTTATTGATGAATACGATAACTTTGCCAACAATATTCTTATCCATCACGGTAAAGATAGATATCAGCGTGTAACCCATCAGGCCGGTTTCTTGCGTAGCTTCTTTGCAGCAGTTAAGAATGGTACTGAAACAAACACTATCGACAGAATGTTTGTAACCGGTGTTTCGCCACTGGTACTCAGTGATGTTACAAGCGGAATGAATATTGGTGATAATATTTCAAACATGATTCCATTCAACTCCATGGTAGGGTTTACTCAAGGTGAAGTTGACACGATGCTTGATTACTACATAGACGCAGAGGTTATAAAAAAAGAAGAACGAGATATGATTTTAAGCCTTCTTCAGCAATACTATAATAACTATTGCTTCTCAAAGAATATCAATGAAAAGGTATTTAATTCAGACATGATTCTTTACTTTTTTAACAAGTATTCTCAAGAAAAAGAAATTCCTAGCAATCTGATTGATGAGAATGTAAGAATTGATTACGGCAAACTTCGCTTTCTGCTTTTAGAAGAAAAGAAGCTTAACGGTAACTTTTCAATTCTGTCTGATATTATTGAGAATGGTTCAATTGATACCCAGCTGATTCATAGTTTTGCTTTGAAAGACATATTAGAAAAAAGCAAATTTAAATCATTCTTGTATTATCTAGGGTTTTTAACCATTAAGAAACACTACATAGCTTCAAGATATCAGCTTACTATTCCCAATGAAGTTATCAGAACTATGCATTTTGATTATATACGCCAGGCTTTAACAGAGTCCTTTAAGTTAAATATTGACATTGAATTTTTAGAGCAGGAATTTGCCAACACCGCTATTAATGGTGAGTGGCAAAAGTTGTTCACTTATCTTCTTGAAGAGTTTTATGCAGCTACTTCACTGCGAGATTTTGTATTAAAAGAACACAGCATTAAAATGTTCCTCTTACCGTACCTCGGCTTTTCGCCTTACTTTTATGTAAAGAGTGAGCCAGAGATGAACCGTGGTTATGCTGATTTGTTCTTTCAAAGCAAAACTGATTTAACCAATTATGAATATCTTATTGAATTGAAATACCTAAAATCTAAAGATCTGCCAAAAGATAAAGAGAAGTTAAATGCTTTAGTTCAAAAAACTAAGCAAGCAGCAACTGAACAATTACTTAGGTACAAGCAAAGCCGTAATATTACCTGCAAGTTAATTCAACTTGTTATTATCTGCTCATCTAAAGAAGTATTGTTGATTGAAGAGGTGAAAGAGGATAATGCAAAGGATTAGAAAATACTCTACTGAATTTAGGATTATCTAATGATTTGTTCAGCAACTTCAGATCTGTAGGGAAAGTTATGTCTGCCGGGGTAACGGTAGCATCAACTATCAGTTGACCCTTGTTGTCATCGGATTCCTGTCTTTTCCTTGCCTGAATAATCCATTCATTGATCCTCTTGATAACTTTGGCTGGCAGTTCTAACTGCGGATACCAGGGAAGTATTCCATTTGCTGGAACTCAAGAACCCTGGAAAAGTGAGAATAAAGATAGATAAAATCATCAGTACAAAGTAAACAACAATAGCTTTTACATCGCGTGCAGGAATCAACTCCTGAAGCAGCACTATTTGATGATAATACGCGCGGATTGTGGCCGATTATGTGGTTGTAAATGCCAGTGTTCTATTCCCTTGCTACGCAGGGGAGCGCCTTGTTTACAGCAATGTTGCTTACTCGGACATGCTCCTGGATGAAGTGCTGTATCTTCTCCTGTAAAAACAATCACGGGAGACATACATCATACACTACCCCATTAATGTATGGATGCACTCTTCCACGGCATTACATACGGATGGAAGAGACGCTCTGGTCTGATCAGGCCCGTGAAGAGCAGCTTCGAGAGGTTCGCTGAGGAATCCGGGCAGGCCTGGTATCTCCCGGGTCAGCAGCAGGATCAGTTCCGAAAGAAGCAGGTTTTCGTCCTGATATTCCGCATCGTCAAGAATGGTCCACACAGCAACCATGAATGAGTAAATACCTTTCCAGTCAAGCCACCGGACCACCGGATGTTTCAGCGACAGCAGGGGGTACCACTGCTTCTGACGAAGGCTGTAGAGTGTTTCCCGGCCCTTTATTCTTTTTGTGACAGTGCCTGACTGAAACAACTCGTTCATGACATTATGGACTGCCTTCTGCGAGTACCCGACTGCTGAGGCTGTTTCTGTAGGGTTCGCCTGAGAATGAGTTGCGAGATAGGCGATGATCTCACACCTTGCATTCACACCGAAAAGGGCTCTTAACTTCAGAATAAGGTTGGCTGAATAGTCCGCTCGGAACTGCGTGACTGCCTGGCGGTCGTAATACTTCTGTCTTGAGAACCCTGCTTTTTCGAAGGCTGGATCTGATTGTGTGGGGTGGGGGTGGGGTCGGCCGTCTTTCAAATAGAAAAGAGATTCCTGACGAACTTCATCCTGCTGAATCCGGTCTGCGACCCTGCTCCATTTCGATCGGGATGAGGGCTTCATCAGAAGGTTAGCGATTGCTGTAAGAAGATTCCCCCCGGATAGACCCTTCTGACTGTTCAAGGTTTTAAGTCTCTGAACATTCAGGAACCGCTGATGGGTGCCCAGCCATTCCAGCATAGCATCAAACACTCTTGGATCGTACCGGCCTATGCGACAAGTGAGTATCACTAGAGCTTCGGGATCGATGATCCACTTCCGGGCGATTGGCACATTCCCTGATACACCCATGGTAACCCACTGGGACCAGATAAGGTCGAGCATGGTATCAAGGTACCTTGTTCTACAATCTTTTTGCAGCATCCTCGTATCCAAGCTCTTCGAACATTGATATCAGAATTCCTCTGAATCTGTCCGAGGGATCGTGTGTCATGCACCAGAGCAGCAATGCCTCGTGCAGTACTTTACCATTAAGCGTCGTCATTTTCACATCCGGACATTAGTACTTGTTGTTCTTACAATAAGTACAACATGTGTAAATATCCAGATTGATACCTCCCCAGTGCGGCCCTTGTTTCCAATTGCACATGAGAGACACAGAGAACAATGCAGAATTTCGAAACGGGAGATGTTACTTCAGCGTGATGGCTAAATCAGCCGGGATTGCTAAGGTACATCGGGGTTCAAAGAACACTTTCCGCTGATAATGTTGTGACCAATAGTGTAGCACAGTTCACTTGTGGGTATGAAATGGATGAGGAGATTGTCTATTCTTTTACTTCCTCGACAGGTTTTAGTTGTTGTCCATCCAGATTTCAGTTTGTTCACGGAGCAGAATTCTCTAAGGCCCGAAAGATCACCGGGCCTGCTGAAGTATCTGTCTGACCATTTAACTTCAAGTGCCCACAATGGTTTCAGCAGCGAATTCAAGCGAACAATATCAACTTCGCCCTTTTTCCATCTGCTGTAAAACAGGTCTGCATCCTCATCGTGAAAGTACTGTGAGAAAATAGCCGTTTCTGCAAGTGCTCCCAGTTCAGGTGAATTCTCTTTTACCGGAGAGAAAAGAGGAGCTCTCATTGAGGGATTTGTAAGATACACCTTGAAATGACGCGCTCTGCTGAAGCGAGCTGCTGATTCATCAATCCGATGAACTCTGCGAATCAGGAATGCTGCTTCCAGATACTCCATGTATCTCTTGATTGTGTTTTTTGCTACCCCCGAATCGTTTGACAAATCCTGCAGGGAAATTTCATCCGCGGTGTTGAAAGCAAGTGTTGTGAAGAGCCGGTTCAGTTCTTGAATGTCGCTGATGCCGTACAGGCTGGGAAGATCTCTAAGGAGAACCTTATCTATTATGTCTCTTTTTATAAATCGGGTTGGATTTGCCTGTATTCTCTCTGAAAAGATAGCCTCTGGATATCCCCCGAAATTGAGGAAGTCAATGAAGTGCCTGTTTAACAGAGAAATGTCATCAGCTTGAAACAATGCTCTTTCTCCAACATATACCTTCTTGAGAAGGTGACTCCGATCGATAAGACTAAGGTATTCATAGAAGGTCAGTGGAGGAAGCAGAAAATCTGTGAACCTCCCCGCACCGGATTCCCGGCTTTTCAGGCTGAGGGCCGCTGCTGCGGAACCGGATACGATAAACTTGGTGTTCCGGGAGCTGTCAACGAGTGATTTCAGGTGGATCTGCCAGTTTTTTAGATATTGAATCTC
>JAIOSV010000038.1 GCA_021107435.1 Candidatus Sabulitectum sp.
CTACTGCAACACCGTATACAGCAGCGGCTACTTCGTTATACTCATGCATCAGTCCTCGACATACTGTAAAAGTATGCCTCCGGATTATGCATTCGCAAGCCTCGTAACCACAGCACTCTACGGCATTCCGCTACGAGTACCTGTGATGGATCCGGGTTAGTAGTCGCCATCCTGAACTTCCATATCGCCATCACCGTCGATATCCGAGGAGTGCACGGATACGGCACCATAAATAGATCTCTTAATTCCGTGGTCACATTCCGCTCACAGACTGGAATGCGTTGACTCGAGAATCCTCAGAAGACCGAACACACGAGCTTTAAGCGCAGTGAGATCGGGGTCGAACCGCTGCACCATGCAATGGCCATCCGTAAGGAGGTGCCGTTGTACATCCTGGAATTGCTCTCCAGATGTGCATGGGATTCCCTTACAATGTCCATTCATGAAGTTCTTGACCAAATGAATGGAAAGAATTTACTCATCAGAATCATACAAACGGTATTGGATCGCAGCTTTTAGTAGTATCTTATAGATCATTGATTACTGATCGGGAATATCATCGCCAATGAAATAAGGAAGGTCGCAGTGAAATCCAATTTCGAGGCAGTTCCCTTCTCCCTTTCAACAGCAAGCGGCAGGCAAATCGACAGCTGGTTCGACTTGAAATCCGCTGTTTTCAGGGAAGCTCTGCCCGAGGGACCCGGTGTTTCAAAGAATGAGCTACTTCAAAGAGCACATGCATTAAATGAAATTCAGGAATTCAGCGAATGGGCACTCTGGGACAGAACCGATTCAAATATGCTGGGATTCTGCCGAATTCATACATCCAGACTGAGAGTTAATAATGATGTTGCTTCTTTCACCATCATTGTGCGCGAATCTCACAGGCGTCTGGGCATAGGGCATTTGTTTCTGAAGTGTATTGCAGATACCGCCAGAGCTTTGGAATGCAAGCTACTGAGGGGACGCTCGAGTGAAAGGTGCATTGCCGGATCTGCATTTCTTACTGAAATTGGAGCTGAAAGTATTTCAGCGAGCCATATAAATCAATTGCTGCTGAAGGATATTGACAGAAGCATAATCAGACGATGGCTTGAGCTTCCGGAAGAGTGCTATTGTAAAATCAATGTAAGAGACTGGCAAGGTATCATCCCCGAAGAGTACATTCAGGAAGTAACAGACTTATACCAGATTGTCTATGATAAAGAGCGGCAAAAGAAGGGAAGGGAAAAAGAAATATTTGTATTCTCCCCTGAGCAGATCCGGCGAGGAGAAAAAATAGTTTTTGCAGGAAACAAGAAAAGAATTATTACCTGCGCTACTGATCCGAACGGGCAACTGCTGGGGCTGACAGAAATCTCCTGGTCCCCTGCCCGCCCCGGTTTTCTGTTCCAGGGCTACACAGCCGTGCTGCCTGACGCGAGAGGTATTGGTATCGGACGAAGACTAAAGGCCGAGATGCTTAGAAAGATCCTTAACGAGTTACCTGACGCAGAGTTGATTCGATCCGGGAATGATGACTCCAACAGGGCAATACTCAACATCAACAACGAACTTGGGTTTAAACATCTGATCGCTAATACCACATGGCAAATCGAAACCGGGGCTCTGGAAAAGTACCTGGCATACAAGGACATTCAAAAACCGACTATTCGCCCCAAGGGGCGGGGAATTAGACCCTCCTCAGATTAACGATTCTCTTGCCAGTGACCCGGAAAACCTCGATTTGTTATATGACAGAGCAGGAGTTCTTGGCTATACGGGAGAGGTGGCTGCAACAATGGCTGACGCGGCATACATGATCGAACTTGCTCCCGACAGGACGGACGGATACGCAATAATGTCCATACTTAAGCTTGAAGCTGCTGTGAGGGCAAAGATCTGCCACAGCTGTAACTGTGTCTGTGTTTCTATGGCAGTCACGATGAAACACTCATTGGGCGAAGGCACATTGCACTGGCCATAGTTGTTTCTCCCCCACGCAACAATCTCCCCGTTGTACTGCGCTAAAACAGTTCCCGATGAAATCAGAAGAATCAGAAAAACAGTTGGAAACACTGAGCTTAGATGCCTTTCCATCACATTCTCCTTTAGACTTAACTAACTCATCTGCCTGACAATACAGTATTTGCTCCATTTCCTGTTTCAGAAACCCTCAGTGCTTATCTGTACTCCTCTGGTATAATCCAGTTGGATCCAGTCCGACTATGCAGCAGGGGTTCCATATGTTCTCTTGGAAGAAAGCTGGATTCCAGACTGTTACCTGCGATCCAGGTCCAGGAGTGCAGAGCCCCAACCAGCAAGAGAGCCCAGACAGCAGTTCTAATTCCCTTGCTCCAGGATTCTTTCAACAGATTGCCCCATACCAGTATTGAAGCAGGCACTCCTATGGTAGCAACCAGGTTCCAATCGAAATAAGGTCCGAGGCCAAGATACCATACAAATGCAAGAAGAAGAAGCATGGCAATACAAATTCCAAGAACAATGTTGTATGAAGTAAGGTAAAGACGTTTGTAAATCAGCATGAAAGGAATCATCAGCCAGAAGGGAAAGATCAGAAAAAGAACATTCATGACAGATGCGTAGTAAGAAACTGAAGGCATCGCCAGCATGTCCAGAAATCCTTTATCAGCAGAGCCCATTGCATGACTTCCAGATAGATTGCGAATAGAAAGCCCGGCATCTGTCACAATAATAAAAATAAATCCGACAACGACCACCATCGCAAATACAGATGCAAGTGCACTGGTCCATTCCTTCCTTCTTTAACACCCAAAAGAGGGGCATAAGAACAACTGCCGCCAGTGAAGCGGGGAGCAGGAGCCGACGGAGCGGAATTGGCTCAAAGATCTTTGAGATGGAGGTATCTCTTCTGTGGATCAGTATCAGCAAACCAATACAGTCTTACCTGTTATTCTACCCAAGCTAAGCTTCACGAAAATGCAGGCATATCTGATGTCTCTTCTTTCTGAAAAGGAAATGAATCATGTTAGCATTATCTTTGTGAATTCCTGTTCCTCATTAGTATATAGTATACGTCGCTCATTTGAATTTCCAGCCAGATACTGGATATACGCTACGGGTTGAGAGGAAGGATTAAGCAATGAGAACACTAATATTACTAACTATTCTATCTGCAACAGCGTGTGCAGGGCTTCTCAGCTGGTCACCTACTGTGAGTGTCCAAGTAACAACACCCCAGAGATACAGCCTCTCTCTGGGAATAAGCGGTGTAGACTGGGGGAGCGCTTTCGGTTCCGAGTCCGGTTTTCTGATCAGAGTGGAACCGGGCGTTTCAGGAGGCAAACTGCATGCCGGAACAAGAAATGCATTCAGTCTGGCATTAATCCCCATTCTTTCAGTTGATGTTACCGGGGCTTTGATGTACACCTGGAATGATCCGTGGAACGGACTCCAGGATGATCAGACATATGCGGGAATGGAACTGAGGTTCGGGGCACTTCCGGTTGTTGTTTCAGCCGGATATTACAAACATATTGCCGGTTCAGATACGGAGCATAACTGGATTGGATACTTGGGAGCCGGTATAGGGTTTTAGTGTTCTGTCAATGGCTTACGCAGACCATCCGCAGGGCTAAGTTATCCGTCGGTGTTTTCAGCACTGCAAAGTAGATACCCGGAACAATGCTTTCACCGTTTTGATCTGTTCCTGTCCAAACTGCCTGGTGAGTACCCGCTGAAGCTGGAGAATCATCCAGCAGAGTACAAACCATTCGACCATTTGTATCGTAGATATACAGGGAAACTGTTTCATTAAATGCAAAGCCGTAACTTACTGTGGCAGTTGATGTGAATGGATTGGGTGAGGTACGGAAAGAAAGAACGGCAGGCATAACACCGTGCTCCACACCTGATGTGGAGTAAATAGACTGCACATACTCAGGATGATCTATGAAGGGATTGCGGTTGTTCTGAATGTCGTATACCGCTTCATTGCGGTCCAGTTCCTTGTCGCTCACAGGATCACTCTGGTGCCATTCCATAAGCATGTCAACAGCCCAGTCCTCAAGATCAGCTCCATCGGTCATGGCACTTCCCGGCCAGCCGCTGTCCTCGCCTTTGTATCTGGTGGCCATATAGAAATAGTTTCTTGCGAAATCACCTTTGTATCCATCAATGGGCTCAAAGGCCTTTCCTGAATAACCCGGCGTGATCGAGTATCCCAAGCGGCTGCCGTTCTGCGATACCCAGGTAGTGGTACCCACTTCGGCGTAGGGCTCATTGCCTCTGCGGTTGTTTACATAAATATCACTGGGAACTATCTGAAACAGATCAGTGTACATCGGTGACACATTCCCGCCAAACCAGCTTTTCGGCCAGGAGTGCTCTCTGTTGTAGCCTTCCCCTTCTCCACCGGCAGAACCGCCTTCATCATCGCCAAGAGTGTAAAGATAGGGGGGCGTTCCTCCCGGGATATCGGAGTACATATCCCAGACCTTGTTTCCATACCTGTCATCGGTGGTGTAGAATGCTGTCCATAGATAGTCGTAGCTTTTCACTGTGTGGTTATCAATAATGCCATGAAGTGCCCACTGAAGTGTCTCCCCGGAAAGTCCCTGAGCAGGATCGTAGTATCCATCGGGAATTTGTGCTGTGGAAACCAGCGGTAAAAGAAGGGTTACTGTCAACGCAAATCTCTTCATAGCCATGGGACGCCTCTCGTTCATGCCATTAGTAAAGTTTCTTCGTTGCAATAATAGCACCGGAATGCAGAAATCACAAAGCTGATATTTGTGCGATTTTCAGGGAAGAGAGTATTCGGTAATTATGGGCAGGTTCTCGCCGGATCTGCTCAACACTTTGATTAGACAGATTCTGAGAGTGGCAAGATTCAGCGGTTTACGAAGAAGAGCAGAGTAGCCGTCCTGTTGATATGTTTCAATATCTCCCGCAATTATGCGGGGAGAACAGATAACCAGAGCTGTTTTGCTGCCGATAATACTGTCATTCCTGATGAGTCTCGCAACAATCAGCCCGTCATCTCCTGAAAAGTCTCTGTCCAGAACAGCGATCCGAACCGGATCATTACACTCCGCTGCCTCTCTGAGTTCCCTCAGAGCCATTGTCTGATCTGCAGGAGCAGTGACTCTGCAGCCCATACACTGAAGCATTTTAAGATATACACTCCGCAGCTGTGTGTCGCTTTCCATAACCAGCACATGAACGCCTTCCAGAATGTTCTGCTGTACCGTAACTTTATTCTCGCGGCGTTCAAGGGGTATAGTCAACCAGAAAGCGGAACCGGAACCGGGAGTATCTCGACTGCACAACTCACCGCCAGCCGACAGGGCAAATTTTCTGCTGGCCGCTATTCTGCTGTCCGCTGCCAATGAGTCTGTATCTGTAAACAACTGCTTCAGGACCGCGGGGAAATACCTGTTTCCGGAAAAACTCACAGAAAACCGTATCTCCATTGTCTGGTCTTTTGAAGAAACATATGTAACACCAATCTCAATATCGCTTTCTGACGCATTTGACACAGAATAGTCCATCAATACCTGAAGAACAGCTTCTATTCCACGGATCGGTCCAAAGAATAGATCGGGAAGTAAAGGATCTATCTGTACCCTGATATCAGCGCATCTCTTCACACCTCTACCCCGAAATGGGGCTACGACAAGCTCCATCAGCTTTCTCAAAAGGAATTCATTCATCTCCAGGGAAAGCGCTCTTTTATAACCTCCCATTTTATCCTGCATAAGGCGCACCCCGTTCGTCAGCTTTACGCAGTCAGTCTGAACAGCGGTAAGCAGACTACTCTGCTCGTCTGTCTGCTCTGTTTCCAGAAGCAGATCCACCATGCCGGTGATGCATCCCAGAGCGGCTATCTTGTCCATAAGAAGTTTTCCGTGCAGCTTCCGGGTTTTCTGACTTCGACTGCTGATTCTTCCTGCGCTTTCCTTCATATCGCTGATTACACGGGAGAGTTCTCTGTTCTTTTCTTTTAAGTTTGTCTCCAGAGATTCTATCTCCGAGACATCTATAAACACTTCAAGCAGAAGATCCTCAGAGTCCAGTTGAATTGGAATGACGGACTTCACTACAGGGATAATATGACCGTCCTTGTGAATAACCGAATGCGCCGCCCGGTCAATTTTCCGGTCATGATCAAGAATCGGACACTGATTCATCAGAGCCGGGCAAAGAGCAGAGTGGCACATCTCTCCAATAAGTTCCTCCCTTTCCCTTCCCAGAACAGCGCAAGCCCTTTTATTCATTTGCCTGATACGCTTATCTCTGTTTACCAGTACCACTCCCACAGGAAGACTCTCCAGAATTTTTCTGGTAGTCGCAAGAGTCTTCTTAAGTAGTTCAGTAGTTTTCACCTCTTTCGTGATGTCCCGGTCTCCCCCGCGATAACCTTTCAATTCACCGTCTTCATCAAATACAGGGATACCGCTCGTGGCTATAACAACTTCATCACCGTTCCTGGTTAGACAACAGTTCACAAGGTTTTTGAAACTCTCATTCCTGGATGCAATACGATTGAAACTGGAGGCAATCCTCTACCTCTTCTCTGGTCATTGAATCAAATGGAGTCTGACCAAAGAGTTCTTCGGGAGAGTAACCCATAACTTCCTGAACTGAAGAAGAAATAAATGTGAAAGTGCCTGCGGAATCTACCTCCCACAGCCAGTCGAAACCGCATAATGCGAAATCTCTGTATCTCTCCATAGTCTTATGAAGGTAATTGAGATCATTTCTGCGAAGTGCAGTGTTCCTGACTGCAGCTATATAGCCCAGGATGCCCCCCCGGTGGTCCACTCTGGAGGAAACTGATATTTCCACATAAACTATTTCACTATTTCTCGTAGAAAAGGATACTTCCACCAGAGAAGAGGTTTGCCATTCTCTTAACAAAGTAAGATCCTTGGGAGTTGCGGCAAATTCGTAGAAATCAAAACCTGAGATATCTTCCAGGGACGTCGCTTGAATAAGGGAAAGAAAAGACGGGTTTGCATACTCCACGGAAAATTCCCTGCTGAGGAGTACAATCCCGTCGTTCATCTGCTGAAGAAGCAGATGTTCTTCGCTATTAACGTGATTACACATTGATTCTATTTCCATACATATATAATAGCGAAATTATTCCAGCTGTAAACTCCTTTTGATGTCGTTTCAGCGGACGTTGATTCGGGTTACACTTATGTCTCCGTTAGTTGTTTCAATTCTGGCAATCCAGTCCCCGTCAATGAAAGCCTGATCATCCATTTTAACACCCTCAAAAACTATTTCTCCGTTCACAGTCTCTGCTTCAAAACCAATTATATCCGGTATTTCAACTGAAACATCACCGTTGGTGGTCTCAGCGACCAGAACACCGTTCTGCCCGGATAAAAGAGCCGTAATATCGCCGTTGGTGGTCTCCAGGTAATGTGAACAAGTAGCTTCAACGTAAATATCACCATTGGTGGATTCAACGTTTGCGATGACATCACCGATAATCAGAGTTTCTCCGTTTGTTGTTGTGTGGTTGATTGTGTATCCCATATGATCAGGTATCATAACAATGAAGTTTACTGAACAGAAAGATATACCTATGCCGCCGGGATAATCTACAACGGCGGACAAGTGATCCTCCAATTCCTCAAACCTGATGTTCAAATCCGGAGGTACTCCACTGCCGGAATCACCGTATATAAAAGTCTCTATTTGAACAAAATCCAGTTCCCATTCCCTTACTTCCAGATCCCCGTTGGTGTTCTCAAAGCTCAACCCAGAACCGGCTTCTACTTCAAACTCACCGGTTCTTATCTCAAGCAGATCCCGATTTACTTTTATCGTAATGCATGAGACTGCGAGACATGCGGCGGACAGCAAAAACATTTTGTACTTCATTTACACTCCCAATGCATTCTCATTCAGTGTTTCGAGAGCATCTTCCACGGTGATCTCTCCCTTGTGAAGCTGCTCCAGCATACTCAATGATGTGTCTTTTATTTCCATCCGGTTCTCCAGCGCATTGAACATCTCCTCTATTCTGGCCCTTGCTGTAGGATAGGAAACGCCAAGCATACGCTGAACGGCTTTCAGATTGCCTCTGGCAAGAAGAAACAACTCAAGAAGATTTCTGTTGTCCGCATCCAGAGAACACGACGGGCACATTGCAAAATCTCCTGTGACCTCCGTTTTGCAATCACGGCAGACATATTTAACAGGATTCAATACTCCATTACACGACGGACACCTGGATGGTGCCGCAGTCCTACTCATCTGATTCTCCTTCTATCACTATCCCTCCACCCATGGAAATCACCGAGAGCTTATGAAGATTCTCGTCGCTTCCATATCTAACTGAGATCTTTGATTTCCCATAATCTCTTCCTGAATCGGATATGATTTCCGGGTCATTACCGCCGACACTTATAGATCCGCCAAGAGTACTTGCATTGATAAGAGCTGATACATCATCAGTCAGGTGGATAGATATACCACCACCCATTGTTTTAGCTTTGGAATCACCCTTCCACGTTGAATCAAGCGAGATATCCAGCCCTCCACCCATGGTCTTGATAGAAAAGCTGTCACCCGGATTGCTGATATCAATACCCCCGCCCATGGTCTTCAGCTCTACAGGAACCCGGACATCACTGGAACTGATGCCACCGCCTTTTGAAAATACCTTCACGAAAGACAGATTGTCCGGTACCTGTACGCTGAGCTCTCCGGATGTCCAGAGAAGTATCCTCTTATCGTTTTTCCTGCCTGTTTTAATAGGGCTGTCGTTATCAAGAGAGGCTCGTAAAAAATCATCTTCGCTTCTTGACAATGTGATGGAAAGACTTTTTCCCCTTCCACCCTCTCCATACAGCACCAGTTCCTGCTGATCTTCCACTTCCTCAGATACGGATTCGACTTCCTCAAAAGCCATGTTCTCGTATGAGTGAAAGGACTTCCTGCCCTTGAAAACATCTCCCATTGTTGCCTGTATCATGGGGCCTATTTCTGAAATCATTGTTCTGGTTTTGGTGATTCTTCGCTTCCTGGCTGCTTTCTGCTTTTTTTCTATAAAACCTTCTGAGCCCAGTGCCTCCAGCAATCTGGCACCCTCTGAAGCAGTGATCGTGCCGTCCGCCACCATTTCCAGGACTTTTTCTTTTTCTTCACTCATCTTAGCACCTTCTTCCTTGCATTAGTTAAAATCTTTACATTATGATAATGCAAGTTTCTTATTTGTCAATCCTTGGTTGCGATTCTAGAAATTTAAGGTGACTTTTCGCCGTTCAAAGTTTTATCCAGCTTATCAACGTGTGCGTAAATCTCCTCCATCTCGGAAAGAAGTCTGCTCTTCAGTTCATGAAGACTCTGCTCCAAATCTTGTGTTGCCTGACTGAAACGGTTAATGAACTGGGCATTCTCCGTATCCATAAACAAAGTCAGAAGTCTTTCAGATGTAAGCGGATCGTTACGAGCATCTCCTCGTATCTTGTAGGTTCCCCCGGAGGTACTGTATGGTTTTTTCGGCCCCGATGGTATCTCAACTCTCAGAAAAGGCTTGTTTCCTTCGCTGTTTTCCAGAATCACGAAAACTTCAACAGGTGGAGTACAGCTCCCTGCTTTCCCCAGAATGGATAGTTTAGCCCTGTCCCCGATCTCGCATCCAACTATCTCAGTTATCTGTCTTCCCTGATCGTCTTTGTTCTCCCGAACACCCAGAAGGATTGTGCCCCCGCTTTCACAGTTAGCGAAAGCAACAAGATCATCGGAGGAAAGACCGCCAACTGATTCTTTAAAATCAAGTTCTCTGCTTTCCTGGCTGCCTAGAAGTTCTTCAGCCTTCTCGGAAAGCCCTGCGTATTCAGTAACAATTTTTGATTCGGTCAGTGCATCCGCTCCATCCAGGGGTTGGTTTCCTCCCACTCCGCCTGATACTCATACTCGCAGAAGTAAACACTCAGGTCAGCCTGGTATTCGTACTCCACATAGTGTATTACCACATCAGATTGATACTCGTAGTCGCAGAAATACCAGATACAGTCATCATCATTTGCCTGGTATTCGTATTCCGCTACCCATACCGATGCATCCGCCTGATACTCGTAGTCTACTACATACACATTAATATCAGCCTGGTACTCGTACTCGGCAATGTAGATGGATCCGGCATAAACCACCTGAGCAAGCAATAACGCTGTAAGAAATGGCAAAAGACTCTTTAACATTTTGCACCTCCTGTGGTAAGATGATAACTCTCTTCACATTTGTCCACAATGCCCTATTATTCAAATGCCACATTTTATTTGCGTCAAACACTATATCTTGCCATCAGATTACTACTGTCTTGTTTACAAATGCTTTTCGCCTTAGAATTCAGTGAAACCCACGCCCAGCAATGAAAGGATAAACAATGAGATTCATTTCACTGTTACTTATTCTAGTGGCTATGGCAGGTGCCGAGTGGATTGACTTCGGTGCTACCGATCTTAGTCATGCTTCTCTGGAAGTTGTAGAAAGTTCACCTTCCGGCTTCACTGTTGAAATTACTCTACCGGGCTTCGCAAATTCAACAGCAACCCGAAATGGCATCACCTTTAATACACTGAGTGTACCGGCTCTGACGCCCTACGCTGAATTTGAAGGCGCACCCATGCTGCCCAAGGCTTCATTCATGGCTGCTGTGCCTGACAACCACAGCATTTCCATCTCCGTTGAACCCCTGGAAAGAGTCACGGTATTCCACGGGATAAACCCTTCCCCGATGCAGCCCATCCCGTTTGACGACAATTCCGAACCCATACCGTTTGCTTATTCCCCTGAAGCATATTGCCATGGCACCTATCCATCTGTAAATGCAGTGTTTGAGCAGGCAGGTATCATTCGCGGTGTTAAACTGGGACGTTTCAACGTGCTCCCATTCCAGTGGAATGCCGAAACCGGCGCGCTTACCGTCATTCCCCAAATGAGAGTAACGGTTGATTTCGGTGCCAGCGTTTCTTTTGATCCCAGGCTTAACAGCAGATTCTTCTCCAATACCTTCAATACACTGGTCAATGGAGATCTCATCGGAAACCCCGATAATGTAATTTCTGCAAATACCAATGAGACTGTTAAGGCATACAATCGCCGTCAGGCTGATGACATAACCGCTGCCGATCTGCTGATCATCGCCGGTGACGATTTTGTTGACACTATGATGGACTCTTTCATCAGTGCTAAAATGGACCAGGGCTACCTTACTGCGCTGGTCGCTGCAGGGTCATGGACTCAAACTGAAATAAAAGACTACATACAGAACGCATACGACACCTGGACAATACCACCAAGTTTCGTTCTCTTTGTGGGTGATCAGCCGGATCTCACCAGTTACAGCACCTCCGGTTTATACACCGACAACAGATATGTATGCATGGATGGCCCCAGTGATTTCAACGCTGACATTTACACAGGCAGATTTGTCACCCCAACAAATTTTTATCCCTTTGTGGAACAGAAAATCCTCAAATGGGAATTCGATCCACTCATGGACAGCAGTTTCTGGAACAACGGTCTCTGCGCCGGAGCGCTTCAGGCACTCGGCGGCACTGTCGCAGACCGCTGGTTCTGTTTCACATGCGAAACTGTCCGTGACACTTATCAGAACATCTATGGAAAAACCTTCACAAGAGAGTACGTGAAGGACACAACGCAGCCACTCCCCTATTACTACCGCAGTGACCTGCCCAGCGAAGGTCAGGAAATCCCATCAGAAATCGTCTGGGATGGTGACGCCGCCGGTATTCTTGCAAGAATAAACGAAGGAATTTTCCTTCTTCAGCACCGCAACCATGGCGGAGTAACAGGATGGGGACATCCGGCATTTTACATATCTGATCTGGCAGGCTTAGCAAACGGCGAGAAAACTCCCATGGTAATGAGCGTTAACTGCCTGACGGGTCAGTTTTCCAACGACTGCTTTGCGGAGAACCTGTTTAGAATGGACGGAGGGGCAGTCGGTGTTCTTGCGGCAACCGCGGTCAGCTACAGCTATTGGAATGATTACCTGTGCTACGGCCTGTACAAATCCTTCAACGACGAGTATACCAGTCCTCCTTCACTGTACACGGATCCAACAGGGAACTACCTTACCGGACAGGCCCTGATGTGCTCCAAGATAGAGATGGAAGCATCTGCCCCTATGTGCCCGTATCCCACCAACAGGACTGAAGTTGAGTGGGACCTCTTCCACTGGTTCGGTGATCCCACCATGGATATGAGAACAGATGTGCCCCATTCCATTGCTGTAGAGCACACCTACTACCTTCCCTCTGGTTCAACCAGCGCGTTCTTTAATGTAACGGATGCTGAGGGGCCGGTTGACCAGGCCATGGTCTGCATGCAGCACGAAAGTGGTCTCTGGGTTTCCGGCATTACTGACGCTTCGGGCAGTGTAACACTCACATTCGACCCGATAGGAACACTCAATGACATAACCTTCATGGTAACAGCTCACAACGCTCTGCCAAATGAAGGTCATATCAACGGTGTCAGCATTGAAGAAACAGCTACCGGTATTGTCTCCACCTCAGTGGGCAACCCGTATCCCAACCCGGCCACAGCCTCTATCGCGTTCCCTGTCACCATAAATGGTGAGGGTAATGTTGATATTACCGTATTCGACATTACTGGAAGAGCAGTGAAAACAGTTTCCTCCGGAGAACTTGAATCCGGATCACACGCTCTTGTGTGGGATGTTACAGAAGTACCTCAGGGAGTTTACATGGCAAGAATTACTGCTCCCGGCGGTTTAACAGCCACACGCAGAATTGTTGTAGCCAGATAGATATCAGGGAGAATGATGATCAGGGAGCAGCGAATCAGCTGCTCCCTTTTTAATACCTGTATGTGTGTGTGCAGTTCCGAAAAAAGGGATGAAAGCCTAAGCCAGTTTGATATCAAGCTCAACACTTTCAATATTTACTATCTTGGTGTTAAGACTCATTGAATCAAGACATCCGGGCTAACAACTCTTCGTATGCAACATTGACAGTATCTGGGCCTAATTAAGAATGTAAAAACCTGCGGATATTCTTCCAACAGAGTTGTCTCGGAAGAATACTTTAGTTCTTAGATTATACTGATATCCATTCGGGTTATCCTTTAATGTTGCATCGACTCCAGTATATAATGATACTCCACTCTGCAGTAATGGGCCTTCATCAGACCAATTGTCTGATTCCGCATCTGCTCTCACATCATATGCTGCTCCACATGTGAATTGAAGCTTATACAGCTTTGGCGAGTACAACCCGATCCAATTACCTATGTAGGAGTATCTGTTGTCACTGTCTGCTAACAGGATATACCCCATTCCCACTTCTGTCCAGGCGACTGGTCTGATGAATCCTGCTATACTAAACCCGATACAGCTGCTGTAAGCCTCCAAATATTCAAAACTGGTACAGACACCAATTGTCCGAGAAATATCCGGAGTTGATGCCTCTTGCGTTGGATTATCAGCGCCCATTCCCAAAATGGTCGCTACTGCAATGTAAACCAGAATAGAAATCATATCATCCTCTATTTACTGAAATGTTTCGATTTTAAGAGAATTAGTATACTGGCTGAGAAGTCAGACTGCAAGAGCTTAGATCGGCAGATGAGCAGCGAATCAGCTGCTCCCTTTTAATACCTGTATGTGTAGTGCAACTCCAGAGAGGGGTCCTGGTTGCCTGTGAGGGTACTCTTTGTACTGCCTTCAAGGAAGAAATCTCTGTTGAAGAAGTACTGGGCTCTGACGGTTCCGGCATCTGTAGAGAAAACATCACTGGTGAAACTGACAAACAGATCCGGAAGTACATACTTGCCGGCATTCACCACAAGAGAGGTTGAATCGGAAGAGAAATCCGGTGTAAATTGAAGAGCGTCCAGACCAACATCATCCCGGATACTGCTTGCCAGCCACTGCCCGAGATAGTTTCCTGCCACATTACCAAGAGCGCTGCTGTCAAACTGCTGCAGTTCTCCGTAAGTCATGCCCGCGGTAAGGAGGGTAACAATGTCCTGATCCACGATTGGTCCTGCTGGTCCCTCCCCGTCCAGCGCGATATCCGGCTTTTCGGGGTCTCCCGTTACAGTCACTGTAATGATGTATTCCGCACCACTCACCGTGCTTCTGATTCTGGTTTCAGCCTGAATGTTCAGATCAACACCCAGAGGCGCGGTCTGCAGTATCCTGACCTCACCCTGCGTGATCTGAAATTCCCTGCCCAGCAGATATACTCCGCCTCGCACCGCCTTGATTTCTCCCCCTATCAGCAGTTGTCCTCTTGCCGTTGTAATATCCACAGCGGCAGACAACTCGACATTGGCATAGCTGTTCCTGAACCAGATATCCCGATCCCCGGTTATCCTGATGCTTAAATCGACAGGAAGTTCACCATTCTGACTGGTAGTTCCCCCTCCGGAGCCCTCCAGCGCGCCTCCTCCACCCATGGAGATTGTCGCCTGATCAATATTGAGTTTTCCGACTATCCTGGGCTTCTCTTGAATGTCATCAGTATTCGTATGAACAGAACCTGATACCTGAAGCCAGCCAATCCCGGCAATAAGAGTTTCCCACTGGTTGAAATCGGCACGGAAGCTGTATCCGTTCAGTGAAAGAGGAAGAATACCCTCGATAAACGGGAGATTTTCCTCTACATCCAGGAGCACAGTACTCTGCAGGTTGACAAATTGACCTTCGCCTGAATTGAAAGTCAATCTCCCATTATATGAATCACCTGCCTGCTGGTCGGGATAGGTTAGATAGAGAGAAATTCCAGGAAACTCAATACCGGGATTGGTTAGATAAAGTCTGTCAAAATGAGAGGCGACACCGGCGGATAACTCAGCTGAATCCCTCTGATACTCCACTCTGGCACTAACACTGGCGCCGCTTGTTTTGAACGGCATGGGTAAAAGGTAGAAAAGTTCGTCACCAACTCCGGTGAGTTCAGCTTCCAGCCAGACGATATCAGAAAGTCCAATGCTCAACTTATGATTTCTGTCCCATATCTGATCCATGGCAATCCTTAAGCCGGATCTCACACCACCGGTCCAGGTCCAGATACCATCCACAACAAGAGAATCCTCCAGAGAATAAATGTCGATTGTAAGACTGTCGGACTGATCCCACTCATCATATGTAGGATGCTGAATATCTGCGGAAAACACAGTTTTAAGATCCCCCATTATGCCGTGGGATGAAAAATGAGCCTTAAGGATTCCCGAGATGGGGACACTGAGTCCAAGCATTGAAGTAAAAGAAGCTATATCGACACCGGAAAGAGCAGCAGACGCGCTGAGAGAATCCCCGCGCATCCAGCCGTCGGCAGTTATTTCCCCTGAAGGCAGATCAAGCCAGAGAGTATCAAGAGTTATTCCAGAGGAGTCAGTAACGAACTCAAAATCCCCCTGAGTAATCAGACGAAGCTTACCGGCTCTTGTCAAAGCAATGCCGTCCATTGAAAAAGCCAGACTGTCAGCACCGTAACGAAAGTGACCGGAAAGATCAAGGGAGAGATCGCCTGGCGCACCCAGGCTGAGACTGTCAAGGTGTACAGAACCTGGCTCGGCAATAAACACAGCAGAGAGAGAGTAAGGAACACCTGCCAGCAGAATGGAATCTACACTGAGTCTGCCCATGCCTTTAATACCGCTCCCGCCCATACTGACATCTCCAAAAAACATCAATTCCCCGGCGCTTAAATGATTGTAAGAGAATGAACCGAATCCAATGGTTCCTGAAGCCTCAAAGTCAGCAGGCGTCCCTGATGCATCCACATCCGCGTGAAATCCAGTAGCAGAAAGCTGAATGGAATCTGACACCACAACAGAGTCTACTGTGAGCTCACCATTGATCTGCATCCCTGATGAACCGCTGGATAAACTTCCGAAAAAGGCTGCATTCTTCAGACTGATACCTTCGGCGGAGAAATAATCCAAACCGATATCACCGTCTACGGTGAAAGCTGACATGTTCCCCTCACCGGATACCCTGGCAGTTAATCCCCCGGCACCGGTAACCGCTGAATCTGTAAAGGCAGCTATAAGCCCGCAGTCCATAATGGAAGCATCGAAATCAGCGCTCCATGCCACAGGCATGAAATCAAGGCCAAGTGAGGTCGAGAATTCTGAAGAAACACTCCCTCCGTCGAAAGCAGCCTGAATGTTTCCCGACAGCTCTCTCTGATCAACTGTGCAATCTAGAATCAGGCTGGACAGCAAAGAATTGCTGACCCGGCTCTGTTCAAGCTCGCATCTGGCTCCTCCGTTGTTTAAGCAGCTTCCTGTCCCCGAACCGGAAGCTGTGAAACTGCCTGTGATGTCTGTTGAAGGAGATTCCGGAAAGTAAACTGAGACATCAGCGGTACGCAACAAACCAACAGCTGATCCCTGCCATGCCAGATCGGCAAATCCAAGTCCACCGGAGACGCTGATAGAGATTCCGTCAGTGGATATTGAAAGACCGTGCAACGAGCATTGTTCCCGGGATGAAATAATACTGTCAGCTGCCAGATTGACAGGAATACCCTGATAGTTCAGAATCCCCTGTGAAATGCTTACAAGCACAAGGGGATCCATAATGGATCCGGTGCCATGTCCGGAAATGATACCTGTAGCTGATGGGGCTTCTGTAACAAAGTCAGAAGAAACCGATCCACTGAAAGACATAACAAAAGTGCTGTCAGCATTAAGATAACCGGTGAGTTGCAGAAAGCCTAGAGGGCAGCTGATATCGAAATCTTCCAGTGTGGTTCGTGTTGAATCAATAAGCAGACATCCGGAAGCCTGAACCATACCAAACGCGGGAATGAAGGCAGACGCTTTTCTGATATCCAGCTCAACATTCTCGATATCGACTATCCCTGCATTGAATCCAATAGAATCAACAAGTACAAGGTCGTCTGCATCAACAACTCTGCCGCAGTAAACTCTGATGGTGTCGGTTCTTGTGACCATTCCCGACAAGGTTCCAAGAAATATTGGTGCAAGAGACGAATCAGGTGGTCCGTCTGAAGGCCGCGGAGTTTGTATAATCAGACTGTCCACAATGATACATTCCACATCACTCCTTACCAGATAATCAAATACGCTTCCTTTAACATCGGCACCAAAAACTGCCACGCGAAGGCCCTTGTCATTGACAACCACAACAGAGTCAGCCCTGATATATGAGAATATGTCTGATGATCCCCCGTATACATGAACAGCTTCTCCATTACCTGATGTGGCATGAAGAACAATTGAGTGTATGAGACCTCCCAGAGAACCTGAAGCCAGCAGAAGATAGAATGCCGCAGCTGCCAGCGCAGCAACCACAAGACCTGTGATCATGCAGCCGGGAACTTTCCCTTTTGTTTGCCCTTTCTTAGAAGGCCTGGCCGATGGCAAAATACACCTTTCCTCGTTTTAATGAGTTCTCCCAGGTAGGAGCAAAACCGTAGTCCAGTCTTATGGGTCCTATGAGAGTGTTGTAGCGAATACCGGCTCCAATACCAAACCCGGCTGTCCCGGTTGATATCTCCTGAAGTTCCGTCCAGATGCCGCCCGCGTCACAAAAGAGAACCGCTCCCAAATTACCGAGTACGGTTAATCTGGCTTCAGCGTTACCGAGAACCAGAACATTGCCTCCCAGTGGATTCCCCTCACTGTCTTCCGGACCAAGGGTCTGAAAGTCGTAACCCCTGACTGTGGTTCCCCCGCCAAGATAGAGCCTGTCATTAGGCGGGACACTGGTGTTCCCGGCGTATCCCAGAGATACACTTCCCGCAGCCCTGCCAGCCAGAACAAATTTCCCGGTTAATGGAAGAAAAAGCCTGTATTCACCGTCCACCGTATAGAAATCAATGTTTCCTCCGGCAATACCACCGGAAACGCTGCCTGCAATTTTAAACCAGTTGCCTCGAACAGGATTTATCAAGGGCATTCTTGTATCACGGGTAAGTCCGGTGCTGATCCTGGCGGTGTTTGTCCAGTCCTGCACCACTTCTGTGGAGTCCTCTTCTGTAGTTCTGTATCTGAGCCTTTCAATTCGATAACCTGTTGTAAAGCGCCATATATCCATAAACTTTCTGGAAAAGCCAATCTCTCCACCGTAGCTGCGCTCCTCCTGGTAATCCCTCTGAAGGTAATAGTAATCAAGTTTAAGCTGCGAGGTCCATCTTGTGGATAGAAACCAGGGTTCCTCATACACTATCTGAGGTTCAAATTCATTCCCTGAGTTATCGCTGGCAATATATCTGGTATATGTTCCGCCCAGTTTCAGCATCTGGTTGTTGCCCATTATGTTTGGCTGCCTCCAGAAAACCGATCCGAATACTGCTTCCGGAGAAATGTAACCACTTGCCACTTCAATTTCAATGTAGTCCTGCTCGGTAACATTCACAGCAACATCTATCGTATCCCTGCCCTCAGTGAGTCCGTTGTAATCAATTTGAACGTTGCTGAAGAGTCTCAGGGAGTAAACCGCGGAAAGCCCTTCGCGAATCACTTTCATGTTAAGCGAATCGCCGGGAGATAAATCAAACTCTCGAAGTATAACCTCCTCTCGCACTTTTTCGTGCCCGGTAACACTAATTCCCCCCAGGTAGCACCTGGAACCTCTTGAAATTGTCAGTTGAATGTCTCTGTAATCACTGGAGTCCGATATGAAAGGTTTCAGTTCAATGCTCACGTCTGCTCTCAGATACCCATGGTTGGCATAGCTGCTGAGGATTGTACTTCTGTACGATGCCGTATCCGCCGGGCTGACTGGAGAGCTGAACTCAATGGGACAGAGCTCTGTCATCTCTGAAATCGAAAGAGTGGTATCACCAAGAAAAACAAAACTACCCAGAAGGCTCTGTCGTCCCGGAATCACATTGATCTTGACTTCATAGTCCTCTGATTCCCAGCGGGGCCATTCAACACTCACAGAGCAGTTCAGATACCCGTAAGATCTAAGATTTGATGCCACCGCGTCCCTGACCTGATTGCTGGAAACCAAAAAAATAGAAACCCCTTCATGCAGACCACTTCCCCGAAGAAGAGTTTTGTCTGAAAGAGGGAGATTGCCTGAGAATGTAACCGTCTCTATAGTAGGTTCTGACAATGCTTCAACTTTTTTAGCGAACACAAGAAGTATCAACAGTGAAACAAAAATATGTATTATTTTCCTAGTCATGATTAACCGAAACCTAACACACAAAAAGGCAAAGAGGCCACAGTGAATTCAAGACCAGTGATACTTTTTGCGGGCGGAACCGACCCCAGCGGTGGAGCAGGTCTGGCAGCAGACACAAAAAGCTGTTCAGCCATGGGTGGACACGGTTGCATCTGCGTGACGGCAATCACCGTACAAAACAGCGGAGGAGTGGATTCCTGGAAACCGGTTTCTCCCGGGATTATTACCGCTCAGATGAAAACCACATGCGATGATGGTACACCCGATGGCGTAAAAACAGGTATGCTCGGCAGCAGCGCAGCGGTAAAAGCCGTTGCGGATTTCATCAGAGAAAAGCTCAGCACCGTTCCCTATGTTCTTGATCCCGTGATGGTGGCCGGCTCCGGTGACGATCTTGCGGAAGACAACCTTAAAGCTGCAATTAAGAAACAACTTCTTCCCCTTGCAACACTGGTAACACCCAATCTGGATGAAGCGGAAGCATTAACCGGAAAGCCCGTAAGAGACAGAACAGCCATGGAGAAAGCCGCTCTGGCAATCAAAGCCATGGGAGCTGAAAATGTCCTTCTGAAAGGCGGGCATCTGGAGGGCGAACCGGCAGATGTTCTTGTTACCTCAAATGGAGTTACATGGTTCCCGGGCAGCAGAATTATTCCCGGGAAGGTCCACGGTACCGGCTGTACACTGGCCACCGCGTGCGCTACACTACTGGCAGCAGGATACACTCCTGAAAGAACTGTAAACAACTCACTGGTGTATCTCCGGGGAACAATCGCCGGAAGCTTCAAAAGAGATCTCGGCGTTCTTCTTGGGCATTTCCCCGCTATGGGTCCTCTCCCCGGCAAGACAGACGGTGGCGCGTTCTACAAAACTCCCAGATTCTGCCCCGCATGCGCCGGTGAACTGGTAAAGTCTGCACCACACCCGCTCTGCGGCAGATGTGGTCTTGTCTACTACAGGAATCCACTCCCGGCGGTTATACTTGTTCTGGAGAAGAACGGTAAAGTGCTGCTCGCCCGAAGAGCCGCAGCGCCCGCAAAAGGAGAACTGGGATTCCCAGGTGGTTTCGTTGACCCGGGTGAAACCCCTGAAACTGCTGCCGCGAGAGAACTTAAGGAGGAAACAACGCTTACGGGGGCATCTTTTGAACTGATTGGCGCCGACATGGACCATACCGATTACGGCAGCGTTGTGCTATACATCTACAGAGTAAGAAACTGGCAGGGAACACCAGAGGCCTCAGATGATGTGTCTGAGCTTCTCTGGACAAAACTTGAGGATGTCCCGGGACTGGCATTTTCAGCCCATAACAGGGTAGCGAAGAAAATCAAAGATGAAGGGAGCAGATAATGGCACTTGTTAAATGCGCCTTGTGTAAAGGAACCGGAATTGACGGCGTTGGAGATTCCCCCTGCGATGTTTGCGGAGGCGACGGCCACCTCAATGTCCCGGAACCCGCGACACCGTGTGGAAGATGCAAAGGCACAGGTAAGATCTACAACGAAGTTCTTGAAGAATACGGCAGATGCGGAGGGTGCAACGGCTCCGGCTGGGCCAAATGAAAACACAAGTAGAGGGGAGCTGCCGGACAGCTCCCCTCTCAAACTCAATTGTATGAAATTTCAGCTCCTGCCGCTGTACTGACTTCTACCGCCTGAGCGACTGGAGTTCCCCTGTGGACGGCCTCTGCGGCGTCCACCACCGCTTTTTCTGCTTCCACCACTTCTGCTTGTGTTGTTCCAGCTGCCTTTCTCGCCACCGCTCCTGCGCCCAAAATTCTTTGGTGCCGGCTGTACTGACTTGAAGGCATCATCACTGTGGTATTCATGATTCATGTCGGCAGGTACCTGATTACCCAGCAGGCGCTCTATCTCCCGCAGGTATGACCGGTCTTCAGAGCTGCAGAAAGAAACGGCATCACCGTCCGCACCTGCTCTGGCAGTACGCCCGATTCTGTGTACATAGGTCTCGGATTCAACAGGAAGATCGTAGTTGAAAACATGAGTAATGTCATCTACATCCAGCCCGCGGGCAGCCACGTCAGTCGCAACAAGAACCTTATAGCGGCCTTTTTTAAAACCGTCCAGTGCTCTGGTGCGCATTGCCTGGCTCTTATTACCATGAATCGCAGTACCATGAATACCTGCAGTGGTCAATTTCTTAACCACCTTGTTGGCAGTGTGTTTCATCTGGGTGAATACGATGGCTTTCCTTACCTTGCGATCACATAAGAGCGAGGCCAGCAGTGCATCCTTGTTTTTCTTTTCCACAAAAAGCACCTTCTGAGTGATGCAGTCCAGTGTGGGTTTGTCCGGTTCAATTGTAATCCTAACGGGGTCGGTCACCATGGTCTTCGCCAGCAGCTCCATTTTGGGAGCCATTGTTGCCGAGAAGAACAGAGTCTGGCGGTTGTCAGGAATCTCAGCCAGTACCTTGTTGATATCGTGGATGAAACCCATATCCAGCATGCGATCAACCTCATCAAGGATAAATACTTCTACTTCGTCGAGATGAATAAATCCCTGCTGCATGAGATCAAGCAACCTGCCGGGAGTCGCTACAAGAATATCAACACCTCTGTTTAGAACCTTAACCTGACTGTACTGCTTCACACCGCCGAATATCACAGAGTGATGAAGGTTGAGGTATTTCCCGTAAGTCATAACGCTGTCACCTATCTGTGCGGCAAGTTCTCTTGTAGGGGCAAGAATAAGAGCCCTGGGTGTTCCTCTTCTCGGGCGGCGGTTGTGCCTGGAAAGACGCTGCAGAAGCGGCAGTGTAAAAGCAGCTGTCTTGCCGGTACCTGTCTGAGCAGTGCCCAGCAGATCGCGACCTTCCAGAAGATGCGGAATACACTCCTCCTGAATTGGAGTGGGAGTAACATACCCCTCAACTGCAATTGCCTGCTGAACTGCCGGAATCAGAGTGCCAAAGGCACCATCCAGAGGCTTCTCAAGCGGTTTGGGTGTAAGCCTGGGACGAACCGGTTGTTTCGGCTCAGAATTGCGATTGCGTCTGCGTGACGCATTTGATGCGTAATTTTTCATTTTTTCCTGGTCCGGGGTTAATACAAATCTCTACCCGCCGGACGCGTGGAAAAGAAAGGACCGCAATAATCGCGGTAGTTGAGCATCCTTAATAATATATTGGGATGCGCGGTATTTACTGACTGGCAGCACCTGGGACGGTATCACCACTTTGTCAGCGAAACCGTCGCGAGAGATAAGCCTCTCAGGCGGCAATATACACAA
>JAIOSV010000012.1 GCA_021107435.1 Candidatus Sabulitectum sp.
CCATGAGGAATGTATTGCTGTCAAGAGGAATCAGCCTTGCTGAAACAGTAGTGTGTCTTCCTTTGGTGGTTTTGGCGTTTACCGATCCTACTCTGAGGTTCAGCTCCGGATGGATGGCCTGTATCAGTGAAGTTTTCCCTGTAGCGGATATTCCTGCGAGAGCGACGGTTTTCCCTGAAATCAGTTTTTTGAATTCCTCTATGCCCTGCCCTGTTACCGTGCTTGTTTTGAGAACAGTATATCCTGCCATATTCCCGTAAACATTCTCAAGAGTTTCCGGGCAGGCGGCATCCCTGTTTCCGGCAAGATCGATCTTGTTGAGAACAAGGGCTGCCGGGAGATGATTCCAGTCTGTTGAAGCAAGTGCCCTGTCTATGAATCCACGCCTGAGGGGTGGACTTGCAATTGATGCCACCACTATTACAAGGTCGATGTTCGCTGCCAGTACCTGGCGTTTTCCTACAGGCGAAGTTCGTTCAAGGCAGCCTTTTCTGTCAAGAATTTGTTCCACATACCAGGCACCCTGCTTGTTTACCACCTTTGCGATGTCTCCGCAGACAGGATTTTTGAATTTGCGGAATACATTGCTGGATACCCGGGCCTTTGTTGTTTCTCCGCTGGAGAAAAGCAGAGTTACTCCTCTTTTTCCCGAAGAGGCGATTCTTGTCATCCTGGCTTTGTCATCTGAAATACTTCACCTCTATATCTTTTATGGTTTCGAGCCATTCTTCGGTGTGTGGAGGAAAATACACACCAGCAGGTACAATAACCACTTGAGTCACACCATATTCTTTCAGTTCCGCTTCTGACGCGTGGCTCCAGGCAGCCTTGTCTACGGAAATGAATCTGCCTGTTGGGTTATCTATTCCCAGATTCAGGCAGAAGCCGGGGATAAGGAGTTCATTTGCTGCTGTTATGCCCTCTTCCGGGAGCTCAAATGAGCGGTAAGTTTCCCTGAGTCTTTCGTACTGACTGATCTCCGGGATGGTGGATATCCACTGGAAAGAAGGAAACACGATTGCGGCAATTGCCACAGTCGTACGGGTTTTGCCTTTGAATATCCTGTTGATTTCCAGGAAGATGAATGGCGCGGCTATAAGAAAGAGCTGGTCTATGTATCTTGGCAGAACAAGAGAACCCATGGCCAGAGAAACAGCCAGCAGAAGAAAGTTAAGAGAGAAGGGTATCTTTTGTTTCCATCTCCTGAAGCTCAAAAGCAACAGAGCTGCTGCCGGTGCGCCCAGAATAAGAATGGAGCGTAATCCTGCCCACGGGAAGAAGGTAACAGGATTTGCCGTGGGATAATCCATTGCGGCAACAGAGAACTTGACTTCATCCGCAGTCCACGTGAAAGAGCCGCATGTCACCTTATGAAAAGCAAGCCAGGCAATGCCGATGGTGCCCAGAAGAGCAAGAAGCTTCCACTTCCTGTTCCTTATGCAGTGGTATCCACTGTAAATAAAGCCCTCAGGCCTGGCGAGCGAGGCGATTACGGCACCGGCGTTTGATGTCTTTACGGACTGCAGGAGGAACATGGCTCCCAGAAATGGTATGGCGGAGTTCCCCCTGACGCACAGAAAAACAAAGACGGGGTTAAAACCGAGAAAAAAAGCTGCTTCCAGTCCCGTTCTTCCTCGACCTGCCGAGTACCATGTCGCTGCAAGGACGAGAAGCGCGGAGAGGAGAATGATTGCGGAGTGAAAAAAGACTCCGCCGGGGGCTCGAATTATTCCAATAAAAAGTTCCAGAGGTTTGGGAACAGTGTTGGGATAGTAGAGCTGCCAGTCATCGTAAGTGCCCTGTTCCGAGATTATCAGTCTGCTGGTGTTTATGAGTTGATTCGCCCACATATCATGAGCATTTCTGTCAGGGTCGGGAATGTCGCCTCCCAGAATCAGCAAAGTGATCAGTACTGGAAGTACTGACACTGCAAACAGCAGACCGGTCTTATTCAGTGTCAGGCTCCATAAATCTGATTACGGTTTCTCCCTGACGGCCCCAGCCCAGTATTTCTCTAACTCTCTTTTCCATGTATAGTGAATCATTTTCCAGCAGGTGAATGACAAGATTCAGAGAATCAATTTCATTGGAGATCAGCTCGTTTTCAGCTTTAATACTGTGGACATCTTCCTGGATTTCTGTAATAGCCATGAAACCGCTTCTGTTGAAGAGCAGAATGGCCCCTGATACCAGGAAAACCGCTGTAAGAAGCAAGGCTGTCAGGACTCTTGCTCTTTTGCTCTCTTCCGGCGGTTTTCTTCTGTACATTGTTTCAGCCCTTGATCATGCTCATTCCAGCAAATTCCGCGCTGGTTTCCAGCGCTTCTTGAATTCGCAGAAGCTGGTTGTACTTTGCAGTTCGATCCGTACGACAGGCAGATCCGGTTTTAATGAATCCGGTATTTCGGGCTACGGTTAAATCGGAAATAAAGGTGTCCTCTGTTTCACCGCTTCTGTGGCTTATTACCGCAGTCATGCCGCTTCTGTGAGCAGTGTCGATGGCCAGGAGAGTTTCAGACACGGTTCCAATCTGGTTGAGCTTAATCAGAATAGCATTTGCGGCATTCATTTCAATACCCTGCTGAAGTCTGTCTACATTGGTTACGAAAAGATCATCACCCACAATATGAATTGAGCTTCCAAGTTTTCTCATCATCTGCTGCCATCCGCTCCAGTCATCTTCCGCAAGGCCGTCCTCAATACTAACGATGGGAAACTGACTAACGAGTTTTACCCAGTAATCCACTATCTGTTCTGAAGTTAATCCTGAGGGATCTTCTCCGTGCATGAAGTAGCGCCCATCTCTGTAAAATTCGCTTGCCG
>JAIOSV010000034.1 GCA_021107435.1 Candidatus Sabulitectum sp.
CGTCTGCACGGTATAACTGAATTTTCAGGCAACGGAATCGGGCTTGCTACCGTACAACGGATAATACACCGGCACGGGGGACAAATATGGGCCGAAAGTGAAGTGGAGAAGGGGGCAACCTTCTATTTCACCTTACCAAAACAGAAGTCTTGAAATCGATGCGGAAACAAGTCCCGGACAAAGAGTCTCTTGCTGAACACCTTCGCCTGGAGGCGAAGGGTTCGGCTTGCCACTGAAGTTGCCTGAAGAACCGCGTAATTGATTAGGGCCATCAATCGCATTCTTGAAATTTCCACGATCCCGCGATAGAATTCCGTTTCTCCTGCCGGGCAGCAACCTTACCTGTCCTTACCACATCAAAAAGATACTGTCGCTCTTTGTCGCTTAATCGAACAATGTGTTTTCATTCTTTCACCGTCTTCTCAATTTTGCGACTCATTTTCAAGACAGTCAATGATTCAACCTCCCACTCAACTGCTTCTCCTTTCTTGAAGTTCATGGCTTTAGCGAGAGCATTGGGAAAATTAACATAGCGCTGCTATGTAATTGAAACAGTAACACAGCTGGGACTTAGAAGAACTAGCAGGATGCGATAGTTCAGGGTATACAGAGTACTAATATCCTCCCCTGCAGTCCCATTGCGTGATCCGCTTCGGCAGGGTTGCCCGGCAGAAACACGCTCTTACATCCGAGTTTCCAAACTGTGACGCGATCCGCTGAAAAAGTTCGAGTCGCCATTCCATACGCGGGTGAACTGGCTCTCCGGTAATTGCGGGGTAGTGCTCCATCATACGATTGAAGTACTCCTTCGGAAGAGCATCTTTCATTCTGGATGAAATGATATTGTCCATTCTCAGCGTTTCCACTCCAATGGCGAAGGGCTTTATCTTAAGGATCCATTTCAGAAGCCTATCCAGTCTGTTCCCGTCGGTGATGCCTGGAATTATCGGATCAATTCTAACAACGGTTCTGAGTCCGGCAATCCCGGCCAGTTCTTCTATCATTTCAGATCTTTCTTCAGCAGTGGGAGCGTAAGGTTCAAGCATATCTGTGATGTCGTTGTCAAGAGTGTTCAGCGATATGGCGACGAATGATTTTCTGCTGTTCCTGATCACATCGATGTCTCTTTTTACCAGCAGGCTTCTTGTAATTACATAGAAAGGTTGTCCCGTTCCGGAGAGGTGTCTTACCAGTGAGCCGGTACGAAAGTGCTCCTCTTCACAGGGGGGGTAAGGATCGGTCCATGGAGAGAGGTAAAGGGGGATATCGGATACAGCGCCTGTGATAATCTCCTGCTCCAGACCGGTGGGTTTTACTTTATCCGGCGGCTTCTGTCTTGTTATGCAGTACACGCAACCGAACGGGCATCCGGCGTAGAGATCAGCCTCGCGTGTCAGGGGACATTTTCCCTGGTACTTAGCCATGCTGTATCCCGTGTCGCGGTGCTGTAATTGAATTTCCTTTGCTAATCACGGGAATCATCAGATTCGCTGTTTTCGTACATTTCAGGATAGAGCTTCATCATGCATTCGGGGCAGAGTCCGTGAGTGAACTGGGCATCCGAGTGCTCGGAGATGTATGACTCAATCTTTTTCCAGTATCCCTGATCATCTCGAATCTTCTTGCAGGAGAAGCAGATCGGGAGTAATCCGCTGAGGTGCTTAACTTCGCTGAGAGCGGTTTTCAGCTCTTCATTAGCTTTCGCCAGCTCAATGTTCCTGAGTTTGTAGATCTCTTTTTCCTTTTCCTTCTTCTCTGTCTCGTATTTTACCCGCAGTTCATTGATTCTCCGGCTTCCCTCCTCGGTGAATATCTCATCGTCCAGTGTTTTGTATTTCTTGTGGAATTCCAGAGCTTCCCTGAAATCCTCTTTCTGCTCCAGAATTGATGAAAGAATTATGCAGCAGTCTCTTCTTACATCGGGCGCTTCAAGTTCATCCGCAATATCGAGCCCTCTTCGGGCATATTCAAGAGCCTCGGTCAGGTGATTGGTAAAGGTATATACAGTACCTATGTTAAGCAGTGTATTGGCCGATGCCCGTCTGTCGCCTGTTTCTTCCTCAATCTTCAGCGATCTTTTGAAGAAATCCAGTGATTTATCGAAATCCTCCAGGTCCTGGTAAACTGTGCCGATATTAGCCAGTGTGTGGGAAATCCTCCGCTTGTCTTTGAGGTTTTCCCTTATCTCCAGTGCTTTCTGAAAATGCTTCAGCGCTTTATCCGATTCTCTCAACTGCCGGTAGATGTTTCCGGCGTTGTTTAATGAATTTGAGAGTTTCATCTGTTCGCCCAGCTCTTCATGAATCTCTATTGATCTGTTGTAGTAGTTCAGGGCCATTTTTCTGTCGCCCAGGCAGTTGTATATAATACCAATATTGTTGAGAACAGGCGCGATTTCATGTTTATCTCCCGAGTCTCCAAGAATCTCCAGAGCCTTCAGATAGCATTCCAGAGCCTTGTCATATTTTCCCATCCTCCAGTATGTAACACCAATTTTATTAAGGATGGAAGATTTGCCGTTATCACCATTGGTTTTAGCGGCGATATCGAATTGTCTTAAACCGTATTCAAGAGCAGTCCGGTATTCGCCAATGCGTTGACAGGCCCAGCAGAGTTCATTCAGTATAGCAGACTCCAGTTCACTGTCTTTACATTCTTCAAGCAGTTCCAGCCCCTGTTTCCCAAACTCGATGACCTTTTCCGGGTTGATCTCCCTGAAAGCTGAAGCAAGATCTTTAAGAACTTTTATGCGTTCCAGTCCTTCAGCTCTCTGAAGTATTTTCTCAAGAGTTTCAGGGTTTCTGCAAGTCGAATCGGTCATTTCATCAGCCGTTCTTATGGATTTCAGGATAGAGCTTCCTCATGCATTCAGGGCAGAGTCCGTGAGTAAACTGGGCATCCGAGCGCTCGGAGATATACAGCTCGATCTTCTTCCAGTATCCGCTATCATCGCGTATTTTTTTGCAGGAGGCGCAGATTGGAAGCAATCCGCTGAGGTGTTTAACTTCATTGAGAGCGTTTTTCAACTCTTCATTCGTTTTTGCGAGCTCGACATTCCTGAGCCTGTATATTTCCGTCTCCCGCTCTTTTTTGTCGGTCTCGTATTTTACCCGCAGCTCAGTAATCTTCCGACTGCCGTCCTCAGTAAATATCTTATCGTTCAGTGATTTGTACTTCTTATGAAATTCCAGTGCTTCCCTGAAATAGCCGATTATTTCGCAGACCTCGGAATAGGATTGATAGATATTTCTTGCAATTACGGGTGAGTCGATTCGATCTGTATATGCAAGAGCTTTCCCGGCATATTCATAAGCATCCTCAGCCCTGCCTGTAGCTGCATAGCTCAATGCGATGGAAAGCAGAGTATGGGAAGCGTCCTGAACATCTTTCCTTTCCATCTCGATTTCAAGTGCTTTGAAAAAACAGTCAAGTGCTTTTTCGTGATTGCTCATGCGGTCATGAGTCATGCCGATATTGGTGAGAACGCGAGCAATTTTCACCTTCTCGCCAAGTTTCAGCCTGATTTTCAGGGCTCTCCGGTAGTATTCAAGTGCTTTCTCCAAATTGCCCGCCCTGCTGAAGATGCCTCCCGCGTTGTTGAGAGAGTTGGCAAGGTTTGTTGAGCAGTTGTGCTTTTCGGAGATTTCTATTGCTCTGGTACAGTAGTCCAGGGCGGAATTTTCATCTTTCAGGCTGCTGTAGATAATACTGATGTTATTCAGCAATGATGATGCTTTCACGACTTCATTTGATTCCTCAAAAATCCGCAAAGCTTTCAGGAAATAGTCAAGAGCCTTATCAATATCCGACAGCTTGTAGTAGATAATGCCGATGCGGTTGAAAGTGTCAGATTCGCTTATTCTGTCGTTGGTTATCCCGGTAATTTCAAGATTTCTGAAGCCGTATTTCAGAGCTGTCTGATACTCTCCTATACATTGATAGGCCCAGCAGAGTTCATTCAGGAATACGGATTCCAGTGTTTTATCCTCAATATTTTTAAGCAGTTCAAGACCCCGCAAACCGAACTCAATGGTTTTTCTGCGATCTGTTTCCCTGTATTCCACAGAAAGATCCGCAAGAATCCTGATTCGATCCAGTCCTTCTGTTCCCTGAAGCTTATTCATAAGGATCTCCGCGCTCTGTCCGGTTTCTGCCTCAGTCATATACAGTCACCCTATCCGTTACCGACTGATTGCTGTTTCCGGTTATCGTTTGATCCAGACTGCTGCCCATTAGTTTTTTTCTTTTTCCGCAACACTGCCGAGCACATCGATAAGATTGGATAACCGGTATGGTTTGGAGAGAAAGCCGGAGATTTTGTTGTCGCAGAACTGTTCTTCAACATCCATCCTGCTGTAACCGCTGGAAATTATTACAGGTATCGCCGGATCTATTTCCCTGAGCCTGAAACAGGTCTCAATTCCGTCCATATCCGGCATTGTAAGGTCAAGAACAATGGAGACAATCTGTTTTTGTTTCTCTATGAACAACTCAATAGCTTCCTGTCCGCCAGCTGCTGTCAGCACTGAGAATCCGAGTGTTTTAAGCATCTTTCTGCCAACGAAAAGGACAGTTTCGTTATCATCAACAAGAAGCACCGTTCCCTTGCCAATAAGCTTACCGGTGTCCTTTGCGTTTTCCGTCATCCGGTCAGAAAAATCTTTGCATGCCGGGAACGCTATCATTACAGTTGAACCTTTCCCCGGTTCACTTGAGACTTTTATCGTGCCCTCGTGTCCCCTGACGATTCCAATTACAGCTGCGAGCCCCAGCCCTCTGCCGAAGAATTTTGTGGTAAAGAATGGATCAAACATGCTGGCAATGGTTTCTTTGCTCATGCCGCAGCCGGTATCCGATACCTGAATAAAAACATGTCTACCCTTCAGAGGCTCCTGCGTGGTGTACTCTTTCTGTATTCTGGAGCCATCAAATTCTGTTATGCCTGTTTCCAGTCTTATGATGCCACTCTTCTCGCCGATTGCTTCTGAAGCGTTTGTGATGAGATTCATAACTATCTGACTGATTTGTGAGATGTCTGCTTTGATAGAGGGCAATTTTTCAGTCAGGTTGTAACTCAGAATTGCGTTTTTTGATATTGATGTTTTAAGGAGAAAAGCCATCTCTTCAACAACGCTGTTAAGATTAAGAATCTCGACATTGAATTTTCCCCGGCCTGAGTATGCCAGCATCTGTGTGCTGAGGTCTGAAGCCCGTATGGCAGCTTTCTCAATTTGGAGAATGTTTGAGTGGATTGGAGAAGATGGAGAAAGGCTTTCAAGGGCAAGGTCAGCGTTTCCAAGAATACCAACCAGCAGATTGTTGAAGTCATGAGCAATGCCGCCGGCCAGTACGCCAAGACTCTCCAGCTTCTGGGCGCGTTGAACGCCTTTCTCGAATTCGAGGCGTTCCTTTTCTGCTCTTCTGCGATCCGATATGTCTCTAACAATTGACTGAAGGTGATCTTCTCCCGCAATAGACACCTTGTTCAGGGCCACTTCCGCGTGGAACTCAGTTTTGTCCCATTTGCAGTGAAGCCATTCAAAAAGCTGCGGGATATCCTTGAGTGCTTCTATTGCTCTTCTTTCTCCCAGATCCCGGGACTTACTGTCGTCAGGCTGAAATTCGGGAGAAAAACGGTAAGGAGATTTGCCGATTATCTGATCTCGTGTGCATCCGAACATTATCAGAGTTACCGGATTGCAGTCCACGATCCGGTAATCCTTCATTATGAATATTGCGTCCTTGGCTGAATTGAAAAGGTTGCGGTAGCTCTGCTCACTTTCCCTCAGTGCTTTCTCCGCCTTTTTTCGTTCTGACATCTCTCGCATGAGCATTTCGTGTGAAAGACAACCCGCAAGAGATACCGCGAACTTTGAGACAACACTTCTGAGCTGGTTGATTTCTCTCTTCTTCAGAGGTTTGTCTCTGGATATGGAGTAGAGCAGGAGAATTCCAATTTTGTTTAGAGGGAATATCGTGAACATTCCTTTTTCCTCCCCGCTTTCAGCAATCAGTTCCGGAGAGGTTGCCTCAGAAGAGGATACACTGACTATTTCACCGGTTTGAAGCGAGTCAAAAAGTGGATCGGTAATAAGAAGGTGAGTTGCTTTTACTTTAAATTCGGGATGAGCGCAGATCAGGGAAACTCCATCAGTGTCCTGTTTTTTCGACAGGAAGAAATCCCTGATCCAAACAGACGCGAAGCCCAGATTCTTTCTTTGCATCAGTGCTCTGAGAAAACCGGCGCAGTTTTCTTTTACTTTAATTGAAGAGCCTATTGAAAGAGACAATTCATACAGAAGAGAAATCTCCTGAACAATGCTGTCGGGATTTGCGCTGTCCCTACTCATACATAACCGCTACAACCGTTGTAAGATTAAGATATTCAAGATATCGTTCACCCAGGGATGAAATCTCTCCCAGAGTAAGGATTCCCTCTGGAATTTCATCGCTGCAGGCCGGCTGGATTCCACGGCTGATAGCCTTAAGTTCCTCGGGAAATCTACTTTCAAGAAGAAGTGCTCTGGATATGCAGTCGGCCACTATACAGAGGCAAATCCTGCGGTCTTCGGGTATCCGGCAGTCTTCTGCGGCCATTTGAGCCGACTTGATCAGAGACTCTTTTTTCTCACCCAGAATGTAGACAACCGCATTGTTATGCACTTCTCCGCCGCAGACAATAGCTCCGTCGGGGGTCAGCGCGACTGTAGCGCGTCCTATGTCTTCGCTTCCCTCTCTGAAAAGCCCCAGAGGGTACTCCTTTGCTATATCATAGAAGTTGTTTTCAGAAAACTTTTTGCCCGAATCTTTTTCCACAGCCTCGCGGTAAACCTCAAATGCATTTTCCCAGTTGAATTCATTAATTACGTTTCGATCAGTCCGTGTGGCTACAAGCGGACCCATTATTTTCTTCCAGCCGTGGCGGACACCAAGGCAGCTTTCAAGCTTCACAAGAACCACTATAGCGGAGTTATTGACGAATCCTTCGGAGGAGAAAAGGCAGAGATCTTTTTTCATATTCCGATAGCCTGCCCCTGCCCCGAAGTAGTTGACGGAGTTGCCCAGTCTGTTCAGCATCTCTGAGAGGAATAATCCGATGTTTGGAGCCATGCCGTCAATGAGAATAATTGCGGTGTGTTTTTTGCGGGATTCGGAATTCAGTAGTTCAGTGAAGTCAGGAATTTCAATATGATCCGGATTTTTTATGTTTATCGCAACCGGCTCCAGTATTCCCGGCATTTTGCGGATTACCGCGCCTTTGGAGTGTTCCGATTCACCGTGAATGAGTCCCGGGAAAATACCACCGAAGAAATGTATTCCCATTTCGTTCAGATCAGATATCATTCCGTCAATATCAGGTATGTTTTCTTCCCCGAGAAGAATCATAACAACTTCATCTTTTTTTACATCAAGTTGGGAAACAGTCCCAACGATGTTTTCCCGATTTGCTTCGGCAAAGAACATAATCTTCCTCACATCCCTGCTTAACCGATAGAAAGCTGAATTCCGAACCACCGGAAATGTCGCCTGCGGGGCATTCCCCCGAAGCTATCGGCCCGTCTTCTCTTCCTGGAACAACAATACTGATGATTGCGTACTCATGTCAAAGCCTGAGTAAATGCTGATACCTCATCAGCGGCGTCTTTTCCTGCTTGATCTCATTCTGAGAAGTTCAATGCATTTTCAAACTCAGCAGCGGATAAACTGTCACCGTGGTGTTCTGCTACTTCCCTCAGGTAGTGCAGACCATCCAGCAGGTTTCCTGTATTCAGATAGGGGGCAAATTGGCTTTCCAGATAGGTATCTCTGCCCATGGATGGAATCTCTATGAACCAGTCCCGCATTCCCATAAGCGCGAAAGCCCTGTTCGCCTGTTCCAGCGGTTCCAGGCCGTTTCCACCCCGGGGGCAGGCCGATACAGCACTCATGAAGAATTGTACTGCCATTTCAGCATGAGCTCTCTCTCCCATTTTTGCCATAAGTATGTAGTTCAACCATCCATAGGCTTCCTGGATGTTTCCCCCCGCAAGGAGGCTGTCCATTGCTGCATAGGACGCAGCAGCGGCATCACGAACCTCTGCGCTTATCAGGTTGAATTTCCAGGAACAGTCCCTGTTCCAGGTATGAATCGGATAAGAGGAACTCATCGTTCCGTATGTGTACAATTCCAGTGTTGCGGTATCCTCCATCCATTTACCATAAAGCTTGGCTGTGTTTATGTCTCCCGGAGACAGCAGTGTATCCAGTGGAAGCCAGCCCCCCGGGTAGGCGAAGGCAATAATCAAATGTGTGAAGTCGGACGGTTCTGAAGAAAAGGATACAGGAATAATTTCAAGTTCCTCAGCGCCTGGCGGAAGCAAAGCATCCGGATAGTTCAGAATCTGGAAGCCGTGGATTCTGAACTCAAAGGGATGGAGAAAAGGCTGCAGGTCTGCCTCTGTCAGATAAGATGCGTTCCCGGCGGGCAGAGTCAGAATGCACGGTTCATCTGTTGCCTCGAACCGGCTTCCGTCCCACACCGACCTTAGCAGCCAGAATAATCTCTCCGGGGATTCATCGGATTCCGTAATATTTTCTGATATAATCAGCATTGCGGTTACAATGTTATCTACAGAAGTTTCCTCCGGTGTGATAAAGTATGCGGCAGAATTATAGTGTTCCTGAATCAGTCCGTCTGAAATACACAGCCCTGGGATAATGGTGCTGTCTCCGGTCAGGACCAGCATCAGTTTTTCATTGCATAAGTCGGAATTTCTGGTTGGAAGATGCAGAATGAAAACAGAAGATGCATTTTCATAGCCGGATTCATCCCTTTGAATGAAGCAACCCCGGTAATTGTAATCCCAGTCTTCCGGTACATCTACGGTATTACTAGAGAGGGGGGTCGAATTTACAATCCTGCCATCTCTTGCAATCCTCAACTCTCCGCTGATATCAGTCTGCCCTCCGGAATCGGAAAAACCATACATCAGAACGGTCTGGCTTGCGGAATCAAATTTTGAAGTAAGCGCAAGATCAATAATTCTCACAAAGCCTGCAGTTCCCGGGTCAGAGGGGGCGGTTACTTTACACCAGTTCAGTGTAGTACTATTTCGTGATGGACGGCCAAAGAGAGTTACCTGGGTCCCCGGTAAAAAAACATCCAGTGTATCCGCTCTGGAGTCAGGCGCTGAGAGCAGGGCAGTTTCAGAGAATATCCATCCATCGTCATTCTGATAAATCCCGGCTGAGCCGCAGGCAGCCAGCAGAACCAGTAAAAACTGAGCTTTACCCATGTCACACCTCCAAGTGCTCTGTAGCATAAACTATCGCATCCTGCTGGCTCCTCTGAGCCCCAGCCGCGTTACTGGTTCAATTACATAGCCGCGCACTATACCGACACTTCATACTGCACAGAACGCCGGGTTTGCTGATACGACTAAGTGCTAAGTATTAACCGATGACACCGGCAGGTAAAGACCGAGCGGTCAGCAGGTATTGATCCACAGGATATGTGTATTTGTAAAGGTATTTTTTCAGACTGTGAAAATGCAGCTGAATTTGATATATCTTAGTTCTGCGCATTGTCTAACAGGGAGGAGAAGCGTGCTGAATCTTGTTCCCCGCCCGATTTCACTGAATTATTCCGATGGAAAGCTTTCAGGGTCTTTTTGCGGGAGTGTACTGGTTTTTGATGTGTCAGGTTTCACTTCCCTGGCTGAAGCCCTTTCCAGACAGGGGAACACGGGTGCCGCGACTCTCTCAAAAACAATGAACAGTATTTATTCCAGAGGAATTCTCTCTGTTATCAGGGGGAGTGGAGGTTTTGTATCCGGATTCAGCGGAGACTCATTTACTGTAATCTTTCCGGGGGTCGCGATTGAAAAGGCGGAAGTTTTTACTGAAGAGATGATGAAAAGACTTGCCCGGGCATCAGCATCCTCAAATGCCGGAATCGTATTCAAAGCAGGGGGCTCACAGGGGAAAATAAACTGGGGAATATTCGGGAGAGAGAGAAAGGGATGGTTCTTTGCCGGAGATGTACTCAGAAGAGCCTTTCAGGCTCTTGAGAAATCCGAGCAGGGAGGTTTTGCTTCCTGCGGGGAAAAAACATCCGAGTGTGAGGCTTTTACCGCTGACAGAATGGGTGGGCGAGCTCTGGACAGAACTCTTGAAACAAGCTTTTTCCCCGAGAAATTACTCAACTCGGAGCCCTACGGAGAGTTCAGAAGGGTTTTTTCAGTGTTCCTTACTCCGGTGGGTGCCGGGAAAGAAGACCAGAAACTGATCAGTTTAATCGCTCCTGAGGTGATGCTGTCTTCAGCAGAAACAGGAGGCTTTTTTAATGGAGTTCACTATGACTCCAGCGGATTCCACTTTCTAACACTGTTTGGAGCTCCGGATGCTCATGAGAAAGATCTTGATCGTGCTTTGACTTTTGCCCGTCAGATACACAACGGAGTTCCTTTTCCGGTCAGAATAGCTATTTCCTCTGGAACAGTGTACGCCGGTTTTCTGGGCTTTAGACAGATGGGAACCTATACAGTTCTTGGGAATCAGGTAAATATCGCGGCGAGAATTATGAGGTTTGAGAAAACATCCGGTATTTACGCAACAGACAAGGTTGCTGTCAATGCTCCGGGTTTAAGCAAAGCAATCTCAGCCAGAGTTAAAGGCATGACCGATGAAGTTGATATCTTCAAGATTGACGGCAGCACTGCTGAATCAGGCGGACATCCTTATGAGGGCAGGCTTTTTGGAAGAGATGAAGAGCTGCGGATGATTACCGGTCTTGCCCGAAAAACAGCAGATGAATCCATTGGCAGTGTTCTACTGGTTTCAGCGACAGCAGGAATTGGTAAGTCTCATCTTCTGTGGGAGGCGGGCAACATTCTGGAAACTCAGGGATTTCAAAGAATTCATCTGAGATGCGATGATATCATCAGAAGAAGCTTTGGACCATTTGTCACATTCCTGAGAGGGTATTTCCAGCAGAAGAAGCATTCATCTGAAAAGGACAATCTTGCCGTGTTCAGAAGGATATTCCGGAGAGTGTGCACAGACATAAGAGATCGGCATCCGAACAGGGCCCGGGAACTTGAAAGAACTGTATCATTTCTTTCCGTGCTTCTTGGAATGGATACACCCGATTCTCTCTATCATCAGGTCGGGCCGGAAGGGAAACAGGAAAATACAATTACAGCCCTGCGGGAATTATTTTTCAGTATTGCTCAACTTGAACCTTTGTTCATGGTTATAGATGATGTTCAGTGGCTTGATGACAGTTCTGAATCCCTGGTGAGGAGTATGACCAGAAATCTGGAGAATATTCCCATTGTATTTGCCCTTGCGGCAAGGACACATGATGATGGCTCAAGAATAGAAACTCCCTCTGAAAAGGAATCTCTTGTTATCAACCTTGAGCCTCTGCAACAACAGACACTTACTGAACTTGTGGAGGATATTCTGGAAGGAATACCCGGCCCGGGTCTCAAGGAGTTCCTCGCGACACACTCCCGTATGAATCCTTTCTATCTCCGGCAGTATGCCGCATATCTTGCCGAATCTGATTCTATAGAGAAAAAGAACGACACTATTGTTCTGTCAGCATCTCCCGATAAGATTCCCGCAGGAATCGTTGATCTCCTGATGGCACGGATTGACCGTTTGTCAGGCGATCTGAAAAGGGTTGCGAAAACAGCTTCGGTTCTGGGGTTTGAATTCAACACCAGAATTCTTTCCAGCATGTTTTCAGGCAGGGAGGTCGCTCCTCTGTTAAGCAGTGGCGCAAAGGAGAAACTCTGGTCATCTATTTCAGAGATCGTATACATCTTTCAGCACTCTCTTCTCAGAGAAACAGCATACAGCATGCAACTGGAAAGTGAGCTCGTTAAACTTCACAGCATAGCAGCATGCGCGATTGAGGAAATTTATCCGGGTGATGAAGCCTTTTTCCCTGATCTCGCGTACCACTGGGATAAGGCGAAAGACACAGAGACAGCATGTTTTTACCTCGACAAAGTGCTTCAGACTGCTTCAAGAAGCGGAGACATCAAACTTGGTTACAAGTGTGTTGTAAAGCTGAGGGAGCTTCTTGAGAATCAACCGGACAAGAAGGAACAGCTGATCGGCGTGATGATAAGAGAGATCCAGATCCTCGGGGTATTCGCAAGATGCCGGGAAGCTGCTGAACTGGCCCTGAGGACTGAAGAACTGGCTCTGTCCACAGGGGACAGGAAACATTACGCGGAAGCAATGGGTATGCGGGCCTGGCTTACCTCCCGCCTCGGGGATCTGAAAAAAGCACTTGATATAAATGAGAAAGCACTTGAAATTCACAATGAGCTTGGATATCTGAGGGGGATATATGAATCCACCGGATATCTTGCGGTGATCAAGTTCATGACAGGCCATGTCAGTGAAGCCAGAAAACTGTTTGAGAAACAGCTGAGAGTGTTTGAAGAAATGAAGAATGACGAAAGTAACGCCAAGGTATACAACAACATGGCATCTACAGCAGTTGACCTTACTGAGAAACAGCAGATTCTTGAAAAGGCGATTGATGTAGCTAAACGGCACAAGGACAAACGGTTGCATTCTGTCAGTCTTGGAAACCTCGCGGATGTATTTCACAAAAAGAATCAATTTGAAGAAGCCGAAATGGCTTACAGGAAAGCGCTGGCAATTGCCAGAGAAATC
>JAIOSV010000107.1 GCA_021107435.1 Candidatus Sabulitectum sp.
GGCATCAGTGCCGGAGAGTGTTACTGAATTTGATCTTGATAATGGTATCCACGTTGTTTCCAGAACTGTTCCCGGCGGAGAGGTTGAAGGTCTCAGCTTCTTCCTCATCGGAGGCTCAAGAGTGCTTGATGAGGCTAATCAGGGAATTGAAGCATTCGCTCTGGAAGCTGCAATGACTGGAAGCGATACCTATCTAGACGAGAGATGGCGCGAGATCATGGATGTTACACTGGCAAGCTGGAACGCATCATACAACTACGATTACTCCAGATATCATCTGAAGTGTCTTTCAGAGGATCTTCCCCTTTTGCTTGACGGTTTTGCGGATTGTCTTTTAGAGCCTGAGCTGGATTCTGTTGCGGTGGGAAGAGTACGGAATTCTCAGCTTGTGGATCTGCAGACGGAACTTGAAAATCCCGATCACAGGGCCTGGCTTGTCGCGAACAAGGGGTTTATGGGCGCAGGGCATCCGTATCTCCTGCGGCCTGACGGTATTCCCTCCACTCTCTCGGCCTTTGATGTTGAAGATGTAAGAGAGTGGCTTTCCCGAAGAATCAAAAGTGGAAACATCCTTATTACCCATGCGGGCCCCACACCGCCTGAACAACTCGCTGAGCTACTTGAAGTTTCCTTCGGAAGAGTTCCGGAAGGGGGGGATGTTATTCCTTCTGTTCCTGAATTCGGCATAGACCGTGATACTGTCATTGCAGAGAACGATGAAACCCTTTCCGCGTACTGCGTGGTGAAGTTCAAGGCTCCGTCTGCCGGGGATGCCGATCTCCCCGCGTACATCACAGCATGTCTGGTTGTTGATGAACTGCTCTGGCAGGTGCTTCGCACAGACAACGCGCTTACTTATGCGGTTTATAGCGGAAGCACAAACAGTTACCGGCGCAACTGGGGCTACATGTACATCAGTACAACCGAGCCTGTACTGTCAGCAACACTTATGGCAGGTGTATTCAGGGATGTTGCCGGCGGTAATGTGGATCAGTCTTTTGTAACAGGTGTGGCCAACAACTACCGCACCACCCAGGGGATCAACGCTCAGTCAATGGACACCCAGTGCTGGATGCTTGGTAACGGCTATATCTCCGCCGGAGACTGGCGTGCGTCCTATCTGCTTCAGGAATCCCTGGAAGATATGACAGTTTACGAAATAAGCAGAGCCCTTTCCGACTGGGCATTGGATGCCGGCTGGGGTATCATTGCTGATAGTACTGTTGTTGATTTTTCTGAATTTGAGCCGTGGTCTTTGAAAGGAGAATAGAATGAAAACACTTTTATTGTTATGCACAGGCTTGTTGTTTGTAACAAGTTTTGCGGGATGCGGTACCACTGAAGCATCGCAGGGATCGCAGGATACTGATGACATCAGAGTAACCGGTATTGTGGATGTACTTCATGCGGGAACCCGGTCTGAAACGGTCATCATCACTGATGAGGCATCCGGTGAAGTCTTCGCTCTGGTTGGAGAGAAGGCATACGATATAGTCCCCGAATACGGACAAATCACAGCGGTAATCGGGGAACTCACGGAAGAGGGATTTTCCGTGCGGGAGGATCTCCGAAAAATCTGTGTGGCAGACTACTCAATTATTGATGTTGAAGATCTGGACGATTACTGATCTGATGCAGGATTGATATTCTGGTTTGAGCAGTTTCTTTCCAGAAAAGTATCATTTGGACGGAGGTTGAACAAATGGTAGCTGAAGATGTGAGATGGAAGCAACGATTTACGAATTACCGGAAAGCTCTGAGTCAGATGAAGAGGTTTGTTGATAAGGGTGATTTATCCGAGCTTGAAGAGCAGGGTATGATCAAGTCATTCGAGTATACATTCGAACTTGCCTGGAAAACGTTGAAGGATTTTCTGGAGTTCAGTGGGCAGACTGGTATTTACGGGTCCCGTGCTTACGCAGGGGAGTGCTTCGTTATTGGCCATGTTACATTCCCGTGCTTACGCAGGGGAGCGCATGGTTACTGGCCATGTTGCTTACTCGTAATGCTATTCAGAGGGCATTTCAACTTGATCTGATTGAGGATGGTAAGGGGTGGATGGAAATGTTGAAAAGCAGGAATAAGACATCTCATACCTGCAATGAAGAGACTGCAAAAGAAATATGTACGGCAGTGGTCTCTGAGTACTATGAGCTTTTTTACCGGCTGGAAGAGAAAATGAACGGCATAAGTTCAGGCGCTGGCTGAATTGTGAATCAGTACGGTCTGTCCGGTGAAACGATTGATGGTATCAGGAAAGTGTTTCAGAACTTTTCTGAGTTGAAAGAAGTAGTGCTGTATGGCTCAAGAGCCATGGGTAATTACAGAAATGGATCAGATATTGATATTGCACTCAAGGGGAAAGAACTGAATTTGCACCTCCTTAACAGGATTTCCCTTGAACTGGATGATTTGATGCTGCCGTACACCTTTGATATTTCCATCTATGATCATATCGACAGCGAAGAACTGATTGATCACATAGTTAGAAGAGGAGTAGTTCTGTACCGCGCCATGCCGTAACTCCATAAACGCTATTCGTTTACATTTTTCGGGGTAACACTTCCGGGAAGTGCGTTCTATATTCAGCGTTCTTTGATTATTTCGGGGGTGTTAAATGTCCAGGGCAAAAGGAAGAGGATCGAAGCTTGACAGATCAAGTCTGAGGAATCTCTACACCAGGATATTCAAACACAAGAAGGCCCTGCTGGGGGGCATAATCGCCCTTATTGGTGTTGACGGTCTTCAACTTCTGATTCCTCAGGTTTTCAGAAAGCTTATAGACGGACTTGCTCAGGGAACCGCCGATTCTCCTTTTGTATGGAGGATGGGCATCTCCGTTGTGATTATTGCCCTTGGTATGGCTGTGTGCAGGTTCTTCTGGAGGATTTTTATTGTCGGGGCCAGTCGCAGGCTGGAGAAAGACCTCAGAGCAGAATTCTACAGTCATCTGCAGAAGCTCCCCGCCCAGTACTACGACAAAACCAAAGTTGGTGATATCATGGCCCATGCCACGAATGATATCAATGCGGTTCGAATGGCTGCGGGTATGGCGACAATCGCCTCCTTTGATGCCCTGTTCATGAGCGTGGCAAGCATAATCATGCTTCTTCTTATTGACTGGAAACTTACACTTGTTACAATGATTCCCCTGCCTGTTATAGCTCTGCTGGTTACAAGGTTCGGCAGAGTCCTTCACGACAGGTTTGAGTCGGTTCAGAAAGCATTCAGCGGCCTTACGGAGAAGACTCAGGAATCACTTTCCGGCATCAGGGTGATAAAGGCTTACGGAGATGAAGAATCAGAGAGAAAACTGCTTGCTGAAAAGGCAGACCGCTGCGTTCATGAAAACATCAGGCTTACTCGCATCTGGGGGTTCATGCAGCCTCTGGTTATGGGGCTCGCTATGATCAGCAGCTCTATTTTGCTCATGGCCGGTGGAAGGTCAGTTATCGGCGGATCAATTTCTCTCGGGCAGTTTGTGGCATTCTCAAGCTACCTCGCGATGCTGACCTGGCCAATGATGGCCATAGGCTGGGTTGTCAATCTGCTTCAGCGCGGAGCGGCCAGCATGGGACGGCTTGAGAAGATCATGAACACAGCACCAGCCATAATGGATGGTTCCTGTACAGACGAACCTGAACCTTCCATTGAGGTCATGGGACTGTCATACACTTACCCTGAAACGGATGTGGAAGTACTTAAGGATATTTCTTTCAGTATTCCCGCCTCATCCACACTGGGTATTGTCGGCCGGACAGGAAGCGGAAAAACAACCCTGGTTGAATTGCTTATGCGCCTTTACGATCCTCCTCCCGGTACTGTGTTCATCGGCGGGGTTGATGTGCGTGAACGGGAGCTTGACGCAGTTCGCGGTCTTTTCGGATATGTCCCTCAGGAAACATTTCTATTTGCCCTCTCCATTGCTGAAAATATTTCCTTTGGAAGAGGTAATCTGCCTGTTGAGACGGTGAGACATCTTGCGGAACTGGCTGAGATAGCCTCTGAGATTGAAAGCTTTAAGGAAGGCTTTGAAACCATGGTGGGTGAGAGGGGCGTCACCCTTTCCGGAGGTCAGAAACAGAGGATTGCTATTGCGCGGGCACTGGCTGTTTCCCCTTCTATTCTTGTACTTGACGATTCTCTCAGCGCCATTGACACCGAGACGGAATCGGCAATTCTTGAGAAGCTGAAGGTGGAGATTGAGGGGCTTACCAGCATTCTCATTGCCCACAGGATAAGTACAATTCAGCATGCCGATCTTATTCTTGTTCTTGATGACGGGAAGCTTGTGGAAAAGGGAACCCATACTGATCTGCTTGAAAAAGATGGCTACTACGCTGAATTGTACAGAATGCAGCAGCTTGAAGAAGAAGTTGTGAAAAGGTGTGAAGGGGGTGACTGCTGATGCCTCCGCACGGAAACAGTTCCTTTGCTGACGATTCAATCGAAGGGAAAGGCTACGACTCAAAACTGGTGAAGCGTCTGCTCCGATATGTGGGTCCTCACCGGAAGCTCGTTTTTCTTGCCATGTTTTTCATGCTTATCACCTCGGGAGTGGAGCTGCTTCTGCCCTACATAACCAAGCAGGGTATTGATAAATATCTCGCGAGACTGTATCAGGTTTATACGGATACTCCTGCGGCATGCGATAGCCTTATGGGTATGGAACCGACTGACGGAGATTTTGTTTTCCTTGCGCCGGACAGCCTTCTGATCAGGAAAGCTTCAATGGACGGTATGGATCCTGCAGTCAGCCATCTTCTTGTATCCGGCGGGCACCTGATGCCTGAAACATTTTACCTGTTCCCGGCGGACAAGTTTGAGGGGGAGACCGGTCGTTTGCAGAACGATTACTGGCTTGTTCCCGAGCGTGATTTAAGAAAGATACCTCCGGACAAGTTGATGAGTATCAGAGGCAAAGACGTTGCCGGGATAACCAGACTGGCTTTAATATTCATGGGACTGCTTGTTGTCAGTATTTTCGCGGGATATGGCCATGTGATGACTCTGGTGGTTGCCGGCCAGCGCTCCATGTTCGATGTACGAACTGAGCTGTTTAACCACATTCAGATTTTAAGCCTCAACTTTTTCAGTAAAAACCCGGTTGGCAGACTGGTAACCAGGGTTTCAAATGATGTTGAAGCGCTGAATGAGATGTTCAGCGCGGTTCTGGTTAACCTTGTGAAAGACGTTCTTCTCATCACAGGTACTGTCACCATACTTATAATCATGGATTGGAAGCTGGCCCTGGTTTCTCTTTCTGTGCTTCCGGTTTTCACTTTTGTCTCGGTTCTTTTCAGAAAGAAGGCAAGAACCATCTACCGCAAAGTCAGGAAGCATCTCGCAGAGCTGAACTCAAGCATCGCTGAGGACATTTCCGGGGTGAAGGTGGTTCAGATATTCA
>JAIOSV010000074.1 GCA_021107435.1 Candidatus Sabulitectum sp.
CTTTGCCCATACTGGACTATACGGGCCTTATCACTGTCTCGATGCAACCGATGAAAGCATTCTCTGGACTGCTCCATACAGCCAGCATGGATCATCCGGTATTGCTGATGGGCTGTTGTTCTTCGGTGAACTCAACCCAGTTGCTGGCAGCGCAAGTGTTATTGCTCTTGATTGTGAAACAGGAAATTTGGTTTGGTCATATCAAACAGGTATCAACCTCGAGGCCTCTCATCTTTTCAGACTCTACTCCAGCCCAAACCCTTTCGTATCCGAAGCATCAATCTCATTCAATCTTACGGAACCTGGTTTTACCTCAATAGATATGTTTAATCTTGCAGGAAGAGCTGTTTCCACACTGATGAACAGCGAGTTGCCTGCTGGAGAGCATTCAGTTCAGTGGGATGGGACAAACCTGAATGGGAAACCTGTTTCAGCAGGTTTGTATTTATGCAGAATCCAATCCGGAGGAGTTACCGAAACAACAGGCCTGTGTCTGTTGAGATAAGAGCCATAACCGAACACTCCCCCGATAGCATGGGTCATGCGCATAATAGAGTTATGTAACTGGATCAGTAACACGCAGACTCCGGGTTTGACCTCCTGTCTCTGATCACACTTCTTAAACCTGAAGTTGGTGACGAGACATAAAAAAAATATCAGTGAAGAGTGTGAAAACCCTTCAGAAAGATACAACTCTGCATGATACATCTCCTGAAGAATGCTGCAGTCTTACAAAGTATATCCCGGACACGGGTAATTCGCCCAGAGAATGAATTCCCTCACCAACGATATCTCTCTCAAGAACTGTTCTACCGCAAAGATCTGTTACTGTTGCTCTGCCGGAAGAAACACCTGAGATTTCAACCGAAAGATTCCCGCAAGTCGGGTTGGTTACCGGATTGATCCGGGGAACGGGTTCAACAGGCTGATACTCACTTTCCTCAACTCCGGTAACATCGCTGAAGCTTACAAAAACAACCTCAGGCTCTGAAGCAGTCATCGGCAGCCATGCTATCCAGTAACCATCAGTATCAGCGCAGACCGCTATTTCCTCAAGATCGGGAGCGTACGGTGAATTCGCGACAAAGTAGTCGTAGTTGTTCCACGCACCGTTCCAGTGACGACATCTTATCTCGCCGTCTCTGTACCAGACCATCAGCATACCGGGTAGTTCGAAAGTAGATGTAAAAGCCATTGGATCATCTAATGCGGGGAAATCCCAGGGCAGTATATCTGTGGATTCCGGAACAGGTGAAAAAACACCAAATGTAGACCAGTTCACGTCACCGGCATTATCGGAATACAGAAGAATCATATCGGTGTCAGAAGAACTGCCAAGCCCCATTACGCCGGACAATTCGGGATTCCAGCCCTCTCCTAAAGTGTGACAAAGCATATCGGTTGAAGCCGGGTCGAACACGAGGGTGTGATTAACGCTACTGGAAGTCATGTAAACGCAAGAGGTGCCAGTAAGAACATTGCTGCCTGCACAGGCAACCGGTCCAACCATCATTATATATTCAGAAGAGAGATCATATTCGCTCATGAAATAATAATACTTGTCCCAGAATCCTGCTGCGGTCTCAGTCAGTGTACCATCAGTGCTGATCGAGTACGAATACTGAAACATATTCAGTATAGTAGCAGAACTGCAAAGGGTGATACCACTGTGAGCAAGAAAAGCATCCCATCTTTCATCCTGTGCTTTTACAAAACCTATTCTTTCATGCTCTTGTTCCTGCAAATAATATGTACTTTCATACGCGAAATCATTATACGAATAGGAAAGAATCTTATTGCTTTCCCAACCGTACTCTGTGTACGGAACGAACAGGATGTGTTTCTCATCAGAATTATCTGTTGCAATAGTCACTGCTACCGCATCCATACCTGTTTCTGCTACAACTTGGGTAAACTCAGTACCTGTGTATTTACCTGCAAAAGAACTGTTATTGTATGACCACGATATGATCAACTCGTCTTGAGTGGCATCACCCATTACCATATCCACGTTAGCCTGAGCAAGAAATGGTATCAGAGTAACTACAGCAAATAATACTTTCATGTCACACCGCCTTTCGTTATTACGATAATATCAGATATCAGTTCTCAAACACAGTCTCAATACCACCCCTTGATCCAGACAACGGTACTGTCATCGTATACCAGCAAATCGGGATTCTTTCCTTAGCCTCTTCATTCTTATCCTTCCTTGCCAGCTTAGGAAGCAGCAGTAACAGGCAGTTCCTGCTCTCTGCATTAAACAGAGAGCAGGAATTTTCATGTCATGTCCCATTACATAAAGTCTAATCCTAGAACACAGCCTTTACTCCACCCCATGATATTCCCTGAAGAGATAAAGGATCCGGTCCGCCTGTGGTGATGAGGTAATCTCCTGTAGTCCACCCCTCCCAGACCAGGAAATCGTCACTGTAATAACTGTGCTCTCCAGGAGTCCCGTCACTCAACATTTTAACCGTGCCGCTGGAGCCCTCCGTGTTCACAATACAGCAGAAGTCCGGACCTGTTACAACTGGAGGATCGAAAACAAACCGTGTGGCATCCCGAGATTGCGAACTATTGATATTCACACTGGCGAGAAACTCCTCCGGATTGATAGCTCCATTCCATATTTCAACTGAAACCTGATCCGGAATCTCCCAGAACCACACATCCACCCAGCCAACTGCAAATTCGGTGGCTTCCGGAATGAAATCCTCCACATGGAACCAGGTCTCCCTGTAAGTTCCTCCCCATGTCATCCACTGCGGGGTGCCGTCATGGTAAGACAGCACAGTCTCCCCCCAGCATACAAACGCCATCAGTGCCAGTAATACAAGTGCAGCTTTCATTTCAGTCTCCTTTTCTAAAAGGTTGTTTTCAACGCGCCCCACGATGTGCGCTGAAGCGATTCAGTGTCATTTCCCACTGAGATGAAGTAATCTCCCAGAGAATGCGGTTCCCAGACAATAAAGTCATCACTGTAGAAACTATGCTCACTGGGTGTACCATCGAGAAGAACAGACGGCCATCCTCCAGCGCTGAACTCAGTGTTCAACAGGCACCAGAAATCAGGACCTGTTTCAACGGGAGGATCGAAATAGACTCTGGTGACAGCGGGTTGTAAAAGAGCAGTAACTTGTTCTCCTGCCAGAAATTCTACAGGGCCCGTACCGTCTCCACTCCAGAGTTCAACAAAGATCTGATTTGTATCCCAGGGAAAACTTGGGTGCTGGTAAAACCACAGGTCCACCCACTCAACGAGAAAATCAGTGGCACCGGGAATAAAATCCTCAACATGAAACCAGGTTCCCCTGTACATGCCGCCCCAAGTCAGCCACTGCGGGGTACTGTCGTGGTAAGACAGCACAGTATCCCCCCAGCATACAAACACCATCATCACCAGTAGTCCAAGCGCAGCTTTCATTTTAACCTCCTTTCTAAAAGGTTATTTTCAACGCACCCCATGAAATTGATTCAATGCTCAACTCATCAGCGAAGCATCTGAACAGCAGATCCCCCTCAGTTATCCAGCCCTCATCCCCGTAGCTGTGAGGAACAACCGGAGGTGATCCGTCGAGAATAGCAGAGGGCCATCCACCAGCGCTAAGTTCATTGTTCTCCAATATCCAGAAATCGGAGCCAACCGTGATGTTCTCCTGCGAAACATCAATCAGAATGGGAAAGTAGTGAACAGCAGTCTCAAGGGATTGGTATAGTTGCTCCTCCAGAAAAGACTCATCGTCTCCAGACCAGATTTCAAGATAAAATTCCGATGTATCCCACGGATAGGATGAGTGGTGATAAAACCACATCTCGACTTCTGTAATCTGAACACTGGATGTGGACGGGAAGAAATCTTCCGTATAAAACCAGACTGCGGCATTGGCATTGCCATAACTTAGCCACTGAGGAGTGCCATCATCATAGAACAACTCTACTGCATTGGTCATGGAGAACAGACAGAGCGCAACAAATAAATACTTCATGAGTGGTCTTCCTTTCTTAATTTAGCACACAAACAATTTCATGCGCCACATTCAAAAGCAATTGATGTGCCAGAGAGCTATCCTGTTATCAATAAACAATATGATGAAATTCATGGAAATACGGAATTGATCTTTTGGGGAATTTTTCCCTCTCTGTAGTAATTTTTCCCACATGAACTGGAAGTAGAGCTTTGTACCATTGCTAACTCTCGCTTCAATGCCTATGATACAAGAAGATGGAGGATTGTAATGAAAACAGTAGAGATACAGAATATTTCCCTGAGAACCCACAGCTCCAGTGGAAGAACTCACATAGAATTCACAGACCATCTTGGGAACAGGAGACTTGGCAGGATTCTTCCTGCGGGTACTCCTGTAAAGTATCTCAAAGGTTTGTATTCCCGCGTTGGAACTTCAGCGGAAGTTATCATCCCCGATGGTATTTCGGAACTGACTGATGGAAGCAGATGCCTTTCAATCAGAACTGACAACCTGTCCCCTCTGGAAAGAGGTCAGAAGTTGGCCGAACTGGTAAAGCCGCTGCGAGTTCTTCACGAATCAGGAATGAATCACCTTTCCATAGATGAATACAGCTTCCGTCAGAGAGACGGAAACATCTCTCTGATCTTCTGGGGAGACGGTCTTCTGGCGGTTCATCCCGATGCTCCCTGTGAAGTTAGATCAGGCGGGATTCCGGGTGCTGCATCTGATCTGTATATGCTTGCGGCGGCAGCCTTGCGATTAAACTGGTTTGTGGCACCCGGTGAAGTTGATAAAGCAAATGAGTTGTGCAGTGATAATGTACTGAAAAGGTGGAAAAATATTGGGAACTACGGATACGAGTCCGGAGTCCGGTTTAACCTTCAGCCGGTCCCGCCCAGACTGGGGTTTAACATCGTTCAGGGCGGAAGCTGGGAGGCTCGCGATCTGTATGTCAATCATCTCAGCAGCATTGCCTCAAAGAAAGGATGGACCAGCAGAATCATCCGTTTCGCCTCGGGGGAAAGGGGGCGCCCTTTACCGGATATGCCGGAGGGAACTCCCACTCACAGTCCGGGAGAACTGCTGAAGAATGCCTTCCCCGGTCAGGGAGGTATTGAGAAGCTACTGATAATTCATGACTTCTCTGAGGATCAGGAGGATTTTACGGCTCTTCTCAGAGAGCTTTCGCGAATCATTCCATCCGGTCTTCGTCTGGTTCTGTGCGGAGCATCCGTCCCCCCGGATTTTCAGGGACAGAGGATCTCACTGAGCGGTCCAATCAGTACCGCTGTTGACCTTCCTCTGGAAGATACTCCTGATAGCGCTGAAATCCGTTCTGTCGGCTCCTCATGGTACGGCCCCAGGTGTCGGGTTTCCACAGAAGTTGCAAACGGAATTGACAAGCCTTTCCTCTCGGAAGAAATCCTGTTTAAAGAGGGAGCATGGAGATACACCACCGACCGACCTTGCCGGGGAAGTAACGACAGAATAGCTGAAAGTCTTTTCAAACTCGACAGATACACTGAAGCCCTCCAGTTTGTTTCAAAAAAGAACATGCCGCTGCGAGGCAGAATTCTTATGGCTCTGGGGAAATTCAATACAGCCGCGGAACTGCTTACGGGCAGCACAGAGATCGTACTCCTCGCGGAAGCGTATATGGGCCTTGGGGACATTCATAAAGCTCTTGATGTAATCAGGAGCTCTTCTGATCCGCTGTCACTTCCCCTCCGGGCAAGGCTGCACGACCTTTCAGGAACTCCGGCTTCCGCCCTTCAGCCTTTGAAAGAAGGGCTTAGAAAAGCCGGGGGCACTGATAAGATTGATATCTACTGCGCACTCAGAAGTCTTGAAATGCGCCTGGGAGCCCATGAGGATGCTTTGAAACATGCAGAATCAGCCGTTGCTATGGCTCGCGGGCTGGCAAGCGTTCCTCATCTGGTCAAGAGCCTTCAGGAGCGGGGGCGGACGCTGCAGGTTACCGGCAAATGGAAAAGAGCACTGGAAGACTACAGAACCGCTGTGCAATTCCATGACGAAAGTGCCCTTTCGTTCACAAGGCCCCCCCACGTAGACATGTTCGTTCTGGAGTTGAAGATGGGCAACGTCTCCGCAGCCGGAGAAACAATGTGCAAACTGAAAAACTACTCAGCATCAGGGGGAATACTGCAGAAACAGATGCTGAACATGCTGGAGGCTTACAAAGGCGTACTGCTTGGAAACGGAGAAAGGGCTCTTCCCTTTGCTCTCAGGGCAGCCGAGCTGGCTGGCAGACACGATCTGGTACTCTACTTCGGGATAAGCACACTTTACGCCGGTCAGCTTTACATACAGGCTGGAGACCACTCCAGGGGTATAGACCTTATCAAACAGGCACGATCCAGAGGTCATGTACTTGGAGACAGGCATCTCGTCTGTCTCACAGAGATAGAACTGCTGCTGGATCAGGAAATGAGAAACCTTACAGAAAACGACATTGGCGATCTTGCGGGAGATTTGCCTGAAGAATCGGCTGCTCTGCAGATAATATCGGGAGCGAATAAAGAAGAGGGTTTCCGGCAGCTTCTCGCCCTCCCTTCGCCTCTGCTTGCCTGCAGGCTTGCTGAAAGCTGCGGTCTGCCTGACGACCCTCATGAGAGAAAGCGCATTATTTGCTGGAGAAAAGACATACTGAATCAACTGAGTGAAAGAGAACGGAAAAACTATAATGGCCTGTTCGAAACAGAGTGGGACGCTGTTTCTTCGAATCGATTTACCGAGCTTATGATTAACAACACGCTGGGAGTCGTTTCCAGCTGGATACAGAGCTACCTTGAAGGTGAATCATCTCTCTCTGATCTCGCGGAATCACTCAGTCTGAAAAAAATATCCATCACGGAAGATCAGGGAATGATTTCCGTCCCCGGAAGCAATCCTTTGTATTGCAGTGGCACTGCTGCTCCGGAAGTAACTCCGTTTCTGGAGCCTGTAGCGGCAGTACTGGCGGCTGGACCTGCGGATAAGCAACTTCCCGGTAAAAAAGACAAACTGTCTGAGATGATAATCGGTAACTCCGGGGGAATGAGGAAGATAAGATTCGAACTGGAAAGGGTGGCATCTGAAAACGTTCCAGTTCTCATATCAGGAGAAACTGGAACCGGCAAGGAACTTTGTGCCAGAGCAATCCACATTGGAAGCAAAAGACAAGAAGGCAGCTTTGTGCCGGTAGATTGCGGAGCAATTCCCGAAGCTCTTATGGAATCAGAATTTTTCGGCGCAGCTCAGGGAGCCTATACCGGAGTAAACTATCCACGAAGAGGGCTTCTTGAGGAGGCTGACGGGGGCACCCTGTTTCTGGATGAAATAGGAAACCTTCCTCTGCATATGCAGGCAAAACTCTTGCGGGTACTGGATACTGGAATCTTCAGAAGACTGGGAGAAACTAGGCAGAGAAACACTGACTTAAGACTTGTGGCGGCCACAAACGCAGATGTGGAAACGCAGATAGCTCAAGGGTCTTTCAGGACTGATCTTTATTACCGGATATCTGTCGTCCGTATAAATCTGCCTCCTCTTCGGGACAGACTGGAGGATATTCCTCAACTGGTCTCGCACTTCACTTCAAAGAACCTCAGCAGAGGAGCTCTTGAGCTGCTTTCTTCTCACCAATGGCCCGGCAACATTCGTGAACTTTCCAACGCTCTAAAGAGAGCTTCAATAGCTTCCACCGGAAACACCATACAGAAGAGTCACATTTCATTCAACACAGTTGGGGGCGCAAGCGCAGAAACTTGTACCCTTCATGAAACAATCAGGATACATATAGTTAAAACTGTTGAATCCTTCGGCGGCAGCAGAACGAAAGCGGCAAAAGCACTAAAGTGTGACCCCAAGACGCTGAGGAAGTACCTTGCTGAAGATGAAATGCAGTAGAAAATGTTCGCTTTCCGCCACTTGACCGGAGCAGCGGTGAAGAATATGCTGATGCGTACTATTTCCCCGGCAAACATTGCTTCTGTGACGCTTTGGTGTTCCAGAGTAATGCTGACCGGATGACGGACTTTGTTTCAGATACAGTCCACAATCTATCAATCGGAGGGCAATCCATGCACAGAATCCTGTACAAAGAAACACTTGGCCCTGATGTCACTCTCTACAGACTGTACGCACCTGATGTGGCGGCGTACCGCAAACCCGGACAATTCGTCCTGATACGGATCTGCGATGAAGGAGAGAGGATACCAATAACGCTCGCGGATGTGGACCGTGATGAGGGAAGCATTACCCTCATTATACAATCTGTCGGAAAAACAACTCTGAAACTCGCTCAAATGGAAGTGGGTGACTCTATTCCCGATATCGCCGGACCACTGGGAAAAGCCACGCACATAGAAAAGGTGGGACATGTGCTGTGCGTTGGTGGAGGAATAGGTACTGCCCCCCTCTACCCGGTCGCTAAAGGCATGAAGGACATTGGTAACAAAGTAACAAGTATTCTCGGCGCAAGATCTGAAAATCTACTGATCCTTGAAGATAGAATGCGAGCGGTAAGTGACAAGGTAGTTATTACCACTGATGATGGTTCCAAAGGAAAAAAAGGGCTTGTCACAGACGCAATCAGCGAGCTTGTAGAGCAGGGCGAGAAGTTTGATCAGTGCATCTGCATGGGACCTCCCATTATGATGAAATTCGTCTGCCTGCTTACAAAGAAGCTGGGCATTCCAACCGTAGTAAGCCTGAACCCCATAATGGTAGACGGAACAGGCATGTGCGGTGGATGCCGGGTAACTGTGGGCGGCAAAACAAAATTCGCCTGCGTGGACGGACCGGAATTTGATGGTCACGAGGTTGATTTTGATGAGATGATGGCTCGTCTCAACACCTACAAAATAGATGAGAGAATCTCCCTGGACCGTTACTCGGATGAAACCGGCTGCCGACTGGAAGCGTCGCTGAAAGGGGGAGCGAAATGAAACCGGCGGAAAGACTGAAAATTCCCCCGACCTCCATGCCGGAACAGGATCCGAAGGAAAGAATACACAATGTGCGGGAAGTACCCCTCGGCTATACACCCGAAATGGCAATGGTGGAAGCACAAAGATGTCTTCAATGCAAGACTCCTTTCTGCATTGAGGGCTGCCCGGTGGGTATTGATATTCCCGGGTTTATTCGTGCAATTGAACAGGGAGACTTCAGCGAGGGTGTACGGGTACTGAAACAGAAAAACCTCCTGCCGGCAGTATGCGGAAGAGTATGCCCCCAGGAGGAACAGTGCCAGGCGGTCTGCGTTATTGGAAAGGCAAAGAAAGACCCCACAAAAGCAGTAATGATAGGCAAACTTGAGATGTTCCTGGCAGACTGGGAAAGAGAGCAGGGAGAACTCGCAATACCTCCGGAGGTCAAAAAAACCGGCAAAAAAGTGGCAGTCGTCGGAGGAGGCCCGGCCGGGCTTACAGTTGCAGGAGATCTGATAAAATACGGGCACGATGTAACCGTCTATGAAGCTTTTCACAAAGCCGGTGGTGTGCTGGTATACGGCATCCCCGAATTCAGGCTGCCGAAAGCCATTGTGCAGTCGGAAGTGGATTACCTGGAAAAGCTCGGGGTAAAGTTCCGCTACAATTTTATTGTTGGAAAAACAGCCCCTGTCGCGAAAATTGTGGATGAAAACGACGCCGTTTTCATCGGAACCGGAGCAGGATTGCCCAGATTTATGAGAGTAGAGGGAGAGAACCTGCTGGGTGTTCTTTCGGCAAACGAGTATCTCACCAGGGCAAATCTCATGAAAGCTTACAGTTTCCCTCAATCCGACACACCCATTGCAAAGGGAAGAACAGTTATTACCGTTGGCGGTGGAAATGTGGCAATGGACTGCGCGAGAACCGCGCTGAGAATGGGGGCAGAGCGGTCTCTCATAGTATACAGAAGGGCGGAAAAGCAGATGCCCGCAAGGCTTGAAGAGGTTCACCACGCAAAAGAAGAAGGGGTTGAATTTCATCTGCTGAACAATCCTGTACGACTGATCGGTAACGATAAGGGGTGGATAACCGGTGCCGAGCTTATCAGAATGGAACTTGGAAAACCGGATGCTTCCGGCAGAAGACGCCCCATTGCCATAGAGGGTTCAGAATATGTTATGGAGACTGACATACTGATAGTGGCCATAGGCAACAGCCCCAATCCTCTCGTTCCCAGCTCCTACCCGGAACTCGATGTGACAAGCTGGGGCGGAGTTATTGTAAACGAGGTAACAGGTCAGACTTCCGTTCCAGGAGTATTCGCGGGCGGTGATATAGTCCTTGGAGCAGCCACTGTTATTCTTGCGATGGGTCACGGCAGACGAGCGGCCAGAGCAATGAATCTGTACCTGTCCTCGGGACGCTGGACAGATCTTGAGGACGGTCTTGAGCTGTGCAGGGCGGAAGTACGTTAATGGCAAACATGTTCTTGACTTCAGGGGGAGCGGGTTTTAGCGTTCACCCACCCGTATCTTTTATTAACAACAGAGGAGGAAAGCATTGAAGGGCCGAGTACTCATAATAGACGATGAGGCTGAAATCCGCAGAAATCTCACCTTCGGTCTCACCCAGGAAGACTATTCCGTAGTGGCATGCCCCGATGGGATATCAGCAATACATGAACTCAACCAGTCCAGAAACAAAGGACTCGCATACGATTACCTGATAACGGATATCTTCATGCCTGATATTGACGGGCTGAAAATACTGAAGGTGATAAAAAACCAGTATCCTGATCTTCCAGTACTTGTGATTACCGGCTTCGGAGACGAAAGGTTGATGATGACCGCCCTTGCTGAACACAACACAGGCTTTCTGAATAAACCCTTCGAGATTCCGGAACTTGTCAGTGCTCTCGAGGAACTTACCCCTGGAAAAACAGCAACAGATCATGTCGGAGAACAGATTGATGATGGCATGCGGGAATCCATAAGCGCGTATCTCACAATAAAAATTACGGATTCAGAGAACAGCATGGAAATCTTCGACAAACTCTACGCAATGCCCGGCATCCAGTCATGCGATGCAGTTCGGGGAGATTTCGATGTTGTCCTTCTGGCTCAGGCGGAATCAGCCGCTGGAATAGAAGAAGTGTTTGACACGATAAAAGCCATTGAGGGTATTCAGGTTCTTTCCCTGTCACAGGTGGAGCGTCCCAAACTGGATCGGGATGTGGATCAGTTCATAGACACCTATCAGAAAGCGGTCAAACAGGAAGCCCAGGCCGGGGCAAGAAGACAACCCGGATCAATGAGCTACATCATTGTGGATATTGATCCTGATTCAATTCAGCAGATATTCACTACAGTGTTCTTCATTGACGAAGTTCTCGTCTGCGATGTTATCGAAGATGGAACCAAACTTGTGGGAATGATTACCGGCCATGGCGCAGTAGGCAGAACTCCCAGAATAATCGAAAAACTCAGCCAGATCGACGGAGTGCTTCGAGTCAGAGAGGCCAGAGTAATAAAGCTTATAGACGACTGAAAAAACAATAAAGAACTAGTTCTGATCAACGCCGGCCCCGGATGGAAAACTCTTCTCCGGGATTCCGGCTGTGGTTGTGAAGGGAGTGATGAAAACGGCTGCCAAGAAGGAAAGTTTCAACTACAGACTCTGGAGGTATGATGGCGCACCGGGGGAATTGATACCTCTTCTGCAATCTGCCCAGGAGCATTTCGGATACATCCCCAGACGAGCCATTACCTACATCTCAGGAGTTACAGCGATTCCCGAATCCGATATATACGGTGTTATTACTTTTTACAGCCAGTTCAGGCTTCAACCCATGGGCAAGTTTGTTGTCAGAGCCTGCGCGGGAACCGCCTGCCATGTCTCGGGGGCTAAAGCGATTATAGATACCATTGAGGACGAACTGGGAATTGAAGTGGGAGACACATCGGAAGACGGTCTTTTCACATTCCTCACAGTTGCCTGCATCGGTTGCTGTTCTCTTGCCCCTGTAATGATGATCAATGATGACACTCACGGCCGTCTTACTCCGGCATCCCTGCGAAAAATACTTAAAAAATACCGCAGGGAAGGGAAAGACAGTGCTGAAGGCGCAGTTGGTGTATCCTGATGATGATCACACAGAAATTTCCAGGGAGCAGATAGATGAAGAAGATAATTGTTGGAATGGGAACCTGTGGTCTTTCCGCCGGAGCTCAGCCTGTATACGACAGGCTGAAAGTCCTGGTGAAAGCACATCCGGAAGCCTGCGAACTTGATATTACCGGGTGCATAGGCATGTGTTTCCGTGAACCGCTGGTGGAAATTCAGGATGATACGGGAAGAACCATATACGGAGATGTATCTGCTGAGTTCGTTGATGAAATATTTAAAGACCATGTTTTAAATGACAGAAGAATTGACGACGAAAGAATTATCTACGGAGTCAATCATGATGGAACGACTTTCGGCTCCGAGGCGGCATTTCTTGATCTTCAGGAAAGAATAGTACTCAGAAACTGTGGTATCATCAACCCCGAATCCATTGATGACTATGAAGGAATCGGTGGCTATCAGGGATTGAAAACAGCTCTCACTGAAATCACTCCTGAAGAAATCATTCAGACTATGAAGGACTCCGGACTCCGCGGAAGAGGCGGCGCGGGATTCCCGACCGGTCTTAAATGGTCATTCGCCGCGTCAAACAAAGGTGACACCAAGTATGTTGTCTGCAATGCCGATGAAGGTGATCCCGGCGCATTTATGGATCGCTCAGTTCTTGAAGGCGACCCCCATGCAATTCTTGAAGGTATGATTATCTGCGGAAAAGCCATAGGTGCCGGATTCGGATATATTTACTGTCGTGCGGAATATCCCCTGGCCATCGCCAGACTTGAAAAAGCAATAGCTGCTGCCAGAACAAAGGGATACCTGGGTAAAAACATCTTCAATTCAGGTTTTGATTTTGATCTCAAGATCAAGCAGGGTGCCGGTGCTTTTGTCTGCGGTGAGGAAACAGCCCTTTTCGCCTCCATTGAGGGCGAGAGAGGCATGCCTCGCATCCGCCCCCCGTTCCCTGCGGAAAAAGGGCTCTGGCAGAAACCCACCAACAATAATAATGTGGAAACCTTTGCCAATGTGCCATGGATAATCACCAACGGAGCAAGCGCATACTCATCCATCGGCACAACAAAAAGCCCCGGCACAAAAGTGTTTGCCCTTGCGGGCAAAGTAGCCAAGGGTGGTCTTGCTGAAGTCCCCATGGGCACCTCGATTGAACAGCTTGTTTTCAGTATTGGTGGCGGTATCAAGGACGGAGGAGTATTCAAGGCTGTCCAGATGGGCGGTCCGTCCGGCGGATGTATTCCCGCCAGTCTTAAACATACACCTGTGGACTTCGAGTCTATTCCCGCCACCGGAGCTATCATGGGCTCAGGCGGTATGGTGGTTATGGATCAGGGAACCTGCATGGTTGGAATTGCGAAATTTTTCCTTGATTTCACCCAGAGCGAGTCCTGCGGCAAGTGTACTTTCTGCCGGATTGGAACTCTGAGAATGCTTGAGATCCTTGAGCGAATCACCAGGGGCGAGGGTGTTCCCGAGGATATTTCAAAACTGGAAAAACTGTCAATACAGATCAAGGAAGCGAGTCTGTGCGGACTGGGCCAGACTGCGCCAAACCCCGTACAGACAACAATCCGCTACTACCTTGATGAGTACAGGGCGCACATAGAAGACAAAAAATGCCCCGCCGGGGAATGTGAAGCTCTGGTAGACTTCATAATCATCCCCGAAAAGTGCGTGGGATGCACCCTTTGTGCCAGAAACTGTCCCGTGGATGCCATCACCGGGAAAGTTAAGGAAGTTCACATCATTGACCAGGAAAAATGTGTCAAGTGTGGCAAGTGCATAACAAGCTGCAACTTCAATGCAGTAGTGAAACGTTAGGGGCATCAATGGACATGATAAAACTTAAAATCAACGGACAGGAAATCGAGGCCGCTCCGGGAAAAACCATCCTGGAGGTGGTACGAGAAAACAATCTGGATGACATACCAACTCTGTGTCACTCACCCGAGTTGAAACCATACGGCTCCTGCTTTGTCTGCGTTGTGGAGGTAAAGGGCAGAAAAAACCTTGTCCCATCCTGCGCAACCAGCATTGCTCCAAACATGGAGGTGGAGACAAGAAACGAAAGAATCCTCGACTCCAGAAAAACTGCTCTGGAACTGCTTCTTTCCAACCACTATGCCGACTGCGTCTCACCCTGCCTGGAAGGGTGTCCTGCAAATGTGGACGCTCAGGGATACATCGCCCTTTCAGCCATGGGGGAACTCCAGCAGGCAATTGACCTGATCCGCGAGAAGAACCCTCTTCCGGCGGTTTGCGCAAGAGTCTGCGTAAGGAAATGCGAGGATGTCTGCCGAAGAATGGACGTAGACACCCCGGTGGCCATCAACAACATCAAGCGTTACCTTTCTGATGCTGACAACGCTTATGCAACTGAACCGGAATGCCTTCCCTCTACGGGAAAAACAGTGGGAATTATAGGTGCCGGTCCGGCAGGACTGACCGCTGCCTGGTTCCTGGGGAAACAGGGTATCAAACCTGTTATCTACGAGGCGATGGAGCGAACGGGGGGAATGCTCAGGTACGGCATTCCAGAGTACAGACTTCCCGATGATGTCATGGACAAGGAAGTTGAATACATTAAAAAAGTTGGTACAGAGATCAACTGCGGAGTCAGAATAGGTACTGACATCTCTCTGGACGAGCTGAGAGGCAGGCACGACGCGCTTTTCCTGGCCGCAGGTGCCTGGACAGGCAAAGCAATGCGGGTTGAAGGCGAGTTTGACACTGAGGGTGTCGTAACAGGTGCAGACTTCCTGCCTGAAAAGGTGGATAATCCCGAGCCCATCAAGGGAACTGTTGTGGTAGTCGGAGGCGGTAACACCGCCATGGATGCCGCAAGAACCTCATGGCGTCTTAACGCCGACAAGGTGATTGTTCTTTACAGAAGAACCAGAGCACAAATGCCTGCTGACAAAATGGAGATTGTGGATCTCCTTGAAGAGGGCATTGAGCTTATGGAACTGGCTGCGCCTGTGGGAATTGTCCGGGAGAACGGCAGACTCAAAGCTCTCAGATGTCAGCGAATGAAACTGGGAGAGCCCGATGCTTCAGGCAGACGCCGTCCGGTACCTCAGGAAGGCTCGGAATTTGAGCTTCCATGCAATCTTGTGATCTCCGCCATAGGCCAGAACACGATTCTCAATGGTCTCACGAAGATCGAGACCGGCGAAGTTGAACTCACCAGGTGGAACACCTATGTTGTGAACACAAAAACCATGGAAACCAGTATTGAGGGTGTATTCGCGGGAGGCGATGCTGCCGATGACGGACCCACGGTTGCAATTGATGCGATCAGAGACGGTCAAAGAGCAGCAAAGTCTATGACGGCATGGCTTTCAAACGAAAAGATAACACCTGAGCCATTTGTGGTTCGCAAGGAATTCTGGGCAAAACCCGGGAAAACCGAACTGGGAGAAATCAAGGAATCCACAAGGCACGAGCTTCACACCATTGATGTAGAGGAAAGACGGAACAGCTTTCGGGAGGTTGCCACCGGATTTGACCCTGAAGACAACGAGCATGAGACAGACAGATGTCTCTCATGCGGATGCGTCCGTTTTGATGACTGTGACCTCCGACTCTACGCTGAAGAATACGGCGTGGACATGGAAGAATTCAAGGGACATGTGCGTAAACACAAAGTAGACGACAGGCATCCCTACATTGTATACGATCCCAACAAATGTGTTCTCTGCGCCAGATGCGTCAGAACATGCGCCAGAGTTCTTCCCATACCTGCTCTTGGTCTGGTAGGACGAGGCTTTAAGACTGAGATGCGCCCGGCCATGAACGATCCACTTGTTGAAACAAGCTGTATCAGTTGCGGTAACTGCGTTGATGCTTGCCCCACAGGCGCTCTAACCATGAAGTACCCCTTCAGCGGCAGAGCCTGCCTGGACACGGAGGATATAAAAACCCACTGCGCTTTCTGCTCCATCGGCTGTGAAATAACCGTAAGAAGCTTTGGAGATCAGCGCTACTTCATCAAATCCAATGGTGAACCGGGAGACTACCTCTGCCGCTATGGAAGGTTCGGTAACGAGCTTTTCATCAAGCAGAGCAGAATGAAGAATCCTGTTATCAGAAAGGGCAGCTCCAGCAAGGCAGTTGATCAGGACACTGCCAACGAAGTGATAGTAAAACTGATGAAAAGGGCAGCTGAAGAATTCGGCGCAGGCAAAGTTGCCGTGTTCATCTCTCCGGAACTCACCAACGAGGAATTCTACCTGGCATCCGAAATAGCCAGAGCTGGAATCGGCACCAACAACATCGGCTCACTTGCTATCATCAGTGGCGGCGGACGATCCGGTGTGCTGGACAAAGCCTTCGGCTTCACAGCATCCACCTCAGACAAGAAATGCCTCACCAATGCCGATCTGATAATCTGCAACAACACAGCACTTGAAGATGACCATCTGATCCTTGCAGTTGATGTTATTCAGAGAGTCAAGGATGGAGCAAAGCTGATAGTAGCCAACTCAACCCTTGCCAACTCCGACCAGCACCTGGCAACCCTGGCGGTTGACCCCATGCGGGGCAGAGCATCCTTCTTCTGGAATGCTGTGATGCAGGAACTGATGGACAGGGGAGTAATCTCCCCGGACAGTATCACCGGACGAGACGAATTCCTGGAAAACAGAAACATCTCAATCGACACGGCCGCTGCGAAAGCCGGTGTCGAGACTGAGGACATTCTTAAAGCAGCTGAACTCATTATGAATGCAGGCAGAATTGTCATTGTACACAGCCCTGACAGGCCCCAGGACGCTGCTCCCGAGGACATTGAGATCTTTGCGGACCTCACTCTTATGCTTAAAGAGGCAGAAAAACAGACTGACATTCTCCTGCCAAGGCTTATAGCCAACACTGCGGGCCTTGAGGTTATGGGTGCTGATCCTGCTTTCCTTACAGGCCGCGTACCAGTTGGGGAGAATGCTCTTCCGGGAGCAAAGACCAGCCGGGAACTCAGAAAACTTCTTGAGGAAGGCACGATCAAGGCTGCTTTCATAATAGGAGAGAATCCGCTGGACTTCAGTAGAACCGGCTCCTGGTTCCAGAACTGCCAGTTCATTGCGGCAATGGACTGGACAGACACAGAAACAACAATGGCGGCAGATGTTACTCTTCCCGGCTCAACCTACCTTGAAACACCGGGAACCAGATGCAACTACGAAGGCAATGTGATCTGCTTCAACGGAGCAGTTCCCCCCGCCTGCGGCAGAACCGGCAGAGAGGTTCTGGAATCACTGGCAGCAGCTTTCGGCCTCAACCCGAATGAATCTCCGGATGAACTGATCCGGGAAAAGCTCGGTGACATGGTCCGCTTCTACTGGAACACCGGCGAGGAAAGAAACTGGGACGGCAGAGGAACTCTTGTGCCCATTACTCTGGGCGGAAAAGCTTCTTCGATACAACCACCGCTGACCCACAGCCAGCAGTATCGCAAGGACATAAGAGAGGTCGGAACAGAACGGTTCCGCGTCCTCTAAAAGATCAGAAGTACAAGGGCGTCTGCTTTATCGCAGGCGCCCTTCTACTATTTGCTCAGCCTTATGCTTTTCGAGCTTCTATCATCCATTCACGCATATAACTGATTAACTCAATTACGGGCATCAATAGTATCTGATCAGGATTACCGCTTGGATCACCATGGATGTTTAAAAGATTCTCTTTGTCCCCGGAAGCGAGGTGCTTTCCAATAGAATGTAGAGGTTTCCGGGCACTCTGCAAAAATGTGGGCAGTGCTGTTCGATAAAGGATTCAGAAGAGTGATTCAGATTGAGTGTTTTGTCACTGCTGTATCTATAGGGTTGTCATTTTCCTGCATCATGTTCTTCCTGCACCAGCTTACATAAGTGTTGAGCTGTCCAGTGTTTTCGTGGGAAAATTTTTCAATTTTAAGATCAATCAACACATGGCACTTCAATATTCAGTGGTAGAATACAAGATTGATGAATCCATATGTGTCACCAATGAGGATTCATTTCTGCCTGGCTTCAAAACAAAAACCATGTCCAAGCTCCAGCAGAAAGTCCTGCAATTTGTCAAGAAGAAAATCCTCAAGATCGGATTCACTCATTACTTTCTTAGATTTATTCCCAAGGAATTCAAAGATATATGGATCGCGAACTACCAGTGCGTTTGGGATTTGCTCGGCCCCAGCATGTGTTATTTTAGCAAGTTTGCCCTTGTTCAGAGAAAGACCGGACCGTTCAAAGTACAAGCTGCCTATCTGACGTTTGAGTTCCCGGACAGACCAATTACCACGCATGCACTCAATCTCGTAGAAAGTACGTTTGAGGGAATCCTCAATTGCAAGCAACTGCTCAATATGAGTATAAAACAAGCGGTTAAGCAGCGAATCAGGATCGATTTCAGAAAGTGCGGTCAGTGACCGCACAATCTCAGGGTATGTTTGATAGAAGTGGAGATAGTTATACAGTTGACGTTTTCCACAAGAACTGACCTTCTTTTCCTTTAATGTTGCAGCTAGCTTTACCAGCAAACCCTCTCCATAAACAGCTCTATCTTCTCCGTTCATCTCGAATTCAGCGATATATGCACCAATCAGCCAGTTACGGAGAGTCAGGTTAATATTAACTGCTCTACTTGCCCTTGCAGCAAGATGCTTATGTACCTGCCGAATGGTAGATACAAGTGATATTGAAATCCATTCTGGTATGTTCTTCTGCCATCAGCTCTCCTTGATAACGAGCCAGGTAACCAGGTCGAAATCAGAATTCTCGCTTGCCTGTTTCTGTCTGTCCGGTATTATGCGATCTCTGGCAGGAAAAAAATGACACATGACCTGTTCTGCTGAAATACAGGAAAGAACGGAACTGGAAAGGCAACGGAACCACTATGGTGTTGTTATTTCCAGATCACCCTCAATATAGCGGTGTATTAAACTTGAAATAAGAGTCCGGTATGGAATACCCATCTCCATCGCCTTTTTCTGAATACCAATGTATCGGAGCTGTACATCTATTCAGCGGAAAACACATCGCGATGGCTAGCTGCTTCAAATTAATAGCTAACTGAGTTAGCGCCAGAGAAGTGTTAGATCTAAACGCCCAGAAGATCGCAAGAATACCTGCAATCAATGTGAATTGTCTGAATAGCGAAAAAGACAACTCCGAGCTTTTCCGGTGAACAAGAATCAATTCAAGTAATGGTGGAGTTAAAAACGCACAAGCTATTGCGATCGCTCCCCATTCAAGTGAAACAAGAAGCAAAGAAAACAGAGGAAGAGCAGCAATAAGAATTCGTTTCCTGGAAGTGATGAAACCTTTCGAGTGAATCCATAGTGTTCTAGTAAACAAGAAAAGAGAGAGATAAATATAGAAGTTAGCATTCACTTTTCAGGATTTCCTCATCAATCATTTCTGCCACCCTGTCATAAATTCTGGTGGTTAGAGTTAACCTGCCCTTTCTAATACTTTGATAGACAGCGGATTTAGAAATTCCCATATCACTGGCAATAATATCAACAGAAGCTCCACGCAAGAGTCTGGCCTGTATTCCGATTTTATTTTTCTTCCAGTATTCACTTTCATCGGTAATAAGAGCCATAGAATCATTAATAAGTTCCGAGCAGCTACTAACTAGACCCGAAACAGCGAAAACCGTTGCAGATTCCTTCATGCCATTCAACGCATCTCGAGCAAAATAGAAAGCATTACCATCCATGCCAATTGCTGTCGTCTTAATCAATTCAGTAGAAATCGTCCCAACTGCTATCGAAATTCTTAGTTTACTGGGAAAAACCCTCTCTTTTATTGTCCACAGGTTCGAGAACAGATCATCTGATTTACTCAGTACGGCCTGAAATTCATCTCCAAGGGTAATTGTATAGGGAGAGAAAATAGAATCAGAAGAACTGTTTACCTCTTCAAGAACTGTTCGCAGTCGGTTTTGAAGATTCATTCGATTCTCCACCATGCGCGAATCTACAATATCTGCAATAACAACTATCCATTTTTTCATAGGACAATCATTTGCAATGTCATCTGCGATGTCAAGCGATATGCTTCACTTTTCCCATTTTGAAGCGTTTTGCTTCACTTTTCCCATTTTGAAGCGTTTTGCTTCACTTCGGCAAAACGAATCATGTAAACCGAATAGTAACTCTCCGGGTCCTCTGGAACAGCCAGAATCCCTCTTCTGGAAATGTTGAATTTCCAGTGATCTGTATCATCTCTGCCCGGAAGAACCGCTGTCATCAGATGTTCACCGGAAGTGTCATACAGATCAAAGGTCGGGCACTGCTCAAAGCCCCTCTGTACCCATATCCGGTTCAGGCTGTCAACACCGAGATTTGTGATCATGGGCTTGTTTAAGAACGGTTCCCACTCAACCTGGTGTGTATACCGGGATGTGTGATAGAAAAGCTCTTCGACAAACCGCTTCTGTTCCAGAATTTCTTCTTCTGTTCTGGTTACTTCAGGATAGGGAAGCGTCAGGGTATCCATTACAGAAGCATCTTCGTGAAAAAGAAGCAGTAACGGTTCAGTGCGAGGCTCAGGCGCAACGCAAACAAAACCATGACCTGCAGTGAACAGTATAGGGAAGAAGTCGACTCTAACTATGTCTTTTCTGAATTGGATGATATCCACAGCATCCAGGAGATACTCACTGCAGAAGTACTCAACTTGAACTGAGTCCGGATCATCTGCATCCCATCTGCAAATCCTTTTGTTTGTTATCAGGTAATTATCCTCACGGCTCAATCCACTAAGCATCCCCAGTACACTGGTGGAATCCAGAGCCATTATTTGCATTGGGAAGGGTCGCAAAAAAGGTCCTGAGCTGATACTGATTCCATCTGAGTCATATCTCTGCCAGCCCAGTTCATAATCAAAAACACAGATTGAACCATCATCCAGGATTGCGGGATTACCTGGCTGGAGCATCTCGCCTGGCCCACTGCCCCTCCGTCCAATTCGCTGAATAAAATCACCGGAAGATGAGTATCTGAAAATGGTGCATTTTATCCAATCCACTGCGAAGATGTCTCCGCCTGGACCAATAGCCACATTCCTGATGGCACCGAATACATAGTTGGAATCACCAAGCTCCACCCCGATGGAGTCAACCACAGTCAGTGTACATACATTTGCGTGATTGACGCCATATACAGTTTGGCTGTTATCAGTCTGAGTTCTCTCGCTTCCGCACGCCAGCAGGCACAGGAGAAGAAAAATCGCAGAAACAATCTTCATTATTCTCGCGGTTTTCTGATCAGGTTGATCAGTGTCATCGCGATAAGAATTCCCATCTGAGCAAAAATGCTTGCCAGTACGCCCCAGGGTGAAAAGAATCCAACCACTGACAGGAGCAGGCTGATACCTGCGAAAAGAAAGCCTCTCTTGTACTCGTTATTGCCTATCCGATAGAACGCTGTCGCAAAAACAAGAAACATTATCACAACAGTTGAATTCATTTGTCCCTCCCGGAAATGCTGAAATCCTAACATTTCCCATGTTGTAACTATACGACTATGATCAACAGAGTAAAAGATACTTCCAGAAAAGCAGATTGGAAAATCCATGTCATTTTTAAGGCGCTCATCTGCATATCGCTTATTCCCGCACGCACCTCCTGTTCTGATCCTCTGTGTACCTTCCGGAACCTGAATCCATCTTTATTCTCATTGGCTGATGCCTGTTTGGTATATTCATTCTTCTCAGATACACTGATTTTCAATCTTAACGGCTCAGGCACTGCCTTACTTTATCGGTAAATAGCTTGACCGGTATGACTCTCCTGACTTCAGACAAAAATGGGCGTGTGTTTTACCTTAAGACCGTCTTGATTCCAGCCCATGTGGATGCTTCGAGACTAAGAAACGAGCCGTGAGCTCTGATCAGGAAGTCATTTGCGTTCGTACCGTCGATTATCCACGGTTCCCACAGTTCGAAGTCATAGGAGAAAAAACTGTGGTTTTCAGACGGTTGTTGAGTTCCGTCTCCAAGTGAGGCCGGCCAGCCACCGGAAGAAAATGCTGTGTTTACAAGTACCCACAGGCTGTTGCCGCAGTCAATCGGGGGATCGTACACTGCATAATTAGCTGAATAGTGAGTCGCAACTACGAAATCCTGTGAGAGGAGCAGAGAGGGGGCGGCTGATTCACCCGCCCAGAGTTCCGCGTAGAAACATGTTGTATCCCAGCCATAAGAGAAGTGGTGGTAGAACCAGAACTGGGTGTAGTCGCAGATCAGGCTGTTGCCAGCTCCGCTGAAATCATCCATATCGAAGAAGACGCCGCGCCACTGACCGCTCCAGGTAAGCCAGGAAGCTGTTCCATCATCGTAGTGGAAGAGCTGTTGGTCCGATGAACCACACTGAACAGGTGTTTCAAGACGCAGATCTGAACCATTAATAACTGTCATAACACAGAGAACTGCCCAAAGACCCATAATTTCCTTCCTATTCCAGTACTACGAATCTTACTGTCCGAACACCAGATTCAATCTCTGCCCGTAACAGATATACACCTGCAGGAAGCTCAGGTAACGCCAGACTGTGGGTACCCTCCTCAAATACATGGTCTGCCGGGACATGGACTACTCTGCCCGAAATGTCGAAGAAAGCTACCTGTACATTGCCGGGAGAGTCCAGAGTCAACGAGATCGAAGATTGACCGGACACAGGGTTGGGAGATGGTCCGGTAAGCCACGACTCAACCGTTCCCTGCTCACCGATACCTGAAGGACCCCAGGTTATCGTGACCTCTTCCAGCTGCGGTGTCAGGAATGGATCGGAGGTGGATAAAATGGTTTTGTACTGCAGAAACCTGTCTCCATCCGTGAGAATGTCCTGCAGACTCCCTGGAGCACTCAGTGTATCCGACCAATCACGCATAAGCGTATAGAGAGGGCCAGATCGGACCTGAAATGCCACGCTGGTGCCCGAAGGATGTGTGGATTCCCAGCTGATGGAACCCCATGACTGGCTACCCTCAGTATCCAGAACAACTGAAGCGGCATCACCGGAGGTTGCATATCTGCTTAAGTCAAAAGCTCTGAGAAAGGAAGGGTTGGGCCAGTAAGGGTAGGAAACCAGTAGATCGGGCATACCGTCGGGCTCATAGTCCAGAACTGCGGATCTCCGCGGATTGTCGTACTGAGTGATACGCTCCTTCTCCCATGATCCCCCGCCCAGGTTCCAGAAGATAATTTGTGTAGTCTCCTGGGTTGCAACGATATCAATATCTCCATCAGCATCTGCATCGACTGGATTGGCAGTCCAGATGGTTGACTCGGTCGCAATCTGATGTTTAGTCCAGTTATCCGGGCTGTCCTGGCTGTACCAGCATATCTCGTCGGCATTCACCGAATTCATGAGGATCTCAGGTCCCGGCTGCCCGTTAAACTCAAACGCGGTGATCTGTCGCGGCATGCTGATTGCGTTGTTAATAAGATGTACAGGCCAGGATGTCCATGGAGGACCGGGATTCTCGTACCACCTGGCTCGGTTGGACTGACCAGTGGCATCGGCAAGCAAAAGATCCACACGACCGTCCATGTTCACATCACTGGCTTCCACCCAGTAGGGGTATGTAACAGCAGTATCTATCAGATGCTCTTCCCAGGAATTTCCGGCTCCATCTACATTCTCCCACCAGCCGACCCAGTCGTTATTCATGACACAGCCGAAGATATCCTGATCTCCGTCCCCGTCAATATCAGCCGAATCCAGTGACATAATGCGATAGAGAGCAAGAGAAATGAGGTGAAGCGTCCATGAAGAATCGGGAAGAAGGTTCTCCGCCCAGAAGATGTTGTAGCCTGTGTCTGCGAAGAGGACGTCCAGATCCCCATCCCCATCCATGTCAGCCACGCCTGGAAGAACATCACTGTTGCATTGCCCGTCAAAGATCACCTGGTGCGGCCATGGTGTTACAACGCCTGTATTCCTGATCCAGACGACAGGATGATAAAATTCACTTCCGATCACATCCTGTTTTCCATCATCATTCAAGTCCGCAAGGGTTATATCGTATGATCCAGAGAAGTCCCAGGCAAGGTCTGTCCGCTGAAGATCCAGTGTCAGCAGGCCAGGGTTGTTGGCCCAATCGACACATGAGCCGGGTCCGAATTTAGATGACCACTGAGTGACCGGCATGGGGTTTCCAGGACCTTCAGACCAGTCTGTCTGAGTAGCGGAGTCAGCATAGTTAACGGTGGTAAAATTTAAAGTCAGGAACAACAGGATTACTTTATACAACGAGACACCTCCTGTGTATTCAAGAATTGTATTTGATTAGAAGGATGTCAAGTACCTGCTGCTCAAATAGAGCTACTCCCGGGGAGAATTCAATCCCATCATCATGTTACTGTACAGAGTATTGCGGTATTGCGCAAACCAATATTCTGGAGTTGCCAAAATCTAACAGATTTTTCGAATCCCTGCGTCAAGCGTCAGTTGTTTCTTCCTGACGGGAATAAATATTTTCGCTCTTTACCCGGCTAAAGAAATGGTAAAACATCTTAAACACTAATCATATATGCGTATTGCTAATGAACAGACGTTGAACTTTGCATGGGAAAATGAAAATGATTCCTTTTCCCAATTAAACACAATCAAGAAGCATGTCGCGTATACTTGATATTCTGTCTTGTTTTATATATACCTCTTTCAAGGAGTTGATATGAAACTGAACAACAGACTTCGAGTTCTGCGGGCCGAGAAAGAAATTTCACAACAGGTATTAGCTGATGAAGTGGGTATCAGCAGGCAGACAGTAAATTCCATTGAGAGGGGCAAATTCAACCCGTCTGTGGTAACTGCTTTAAAAATGGCCGAATACTTCTGTGTTGCTGTTGAAGACGCATTCCAGTTGAAGGAGGAGGAAAAGGATGATTAAGATAAGAGGCAATTATTTATGGTGGGCAGGGGCAAATCTTCTTACTGGCATTCTTCTAGCTATTCTTGGATGGGTGCTTGCAGACATGAAACCAGTATTTGTAATGGCAATAGTATTGATACCATTCGGAGCTTTCAATTTCTGGTTCATAAAGGGAACCAAATCAGACGAACGAGAAGTCCAAATCATAAACAAAATTTTTGCGAAATCAGGACTTGTAATATTTACAACAGCATGGGTTTTAGCCGCTTTTAACAACCCATTTGGCGTGTACCCAATACTTGGTGTTGCCTTTGCGTCAAGAGGTGTATACGGTTTTCGGTATTTCCTGGAAGACAGATAATACGCGAAAGGACAGGATTCTTTATGAAGAAAATAAGGGGCAATTATTTATGGTGGTCAGCAGTTCATCTTGCTGATGGAATACTGCTGGCACTGCTTGGCTATCTCACCAGCTGGGACTATGTGTTCGTACTGGGAGTCACCATTCTCCCACTTGCTGTATTCCATACCTGGTTCAAAAAGGGATCCAGCCCTGATGAGAGAGAGATAGGACTTCTCTACAAAGTTCATGCTGCTGCTGGTTCTGTCACAGTTATATTAATGTCAAATATATTAATTACAAGCGCACATGAATCCCTAAGCAACCACATTCACATTGCTGTAGCGTTGTGGAGCATTTTCATTATTTCCAGAGGAGCATTCGGCCTGTACTACTTCCTCAAGGATTAATTAATCAGATCAGAAAGGATACTGAACAACATGAATTCACGCAGATACATTCTCTTGATCTCAGCCTTTTGCCTGACTGCTGTTTTGTCGGGATGCTCCGATTCGAAGGGCTGGACTGAACCGTTTCCCGACAGATCAGCAATTACAGTGGTAGACAGTATCGGAATTGAAATGGGTGACTCGTGTTATGTACTCGGTGCAATTGCTGATGCAGAAATATCTCCTTCGGGAACCATACTGCTTCTTGATCAGAGTGCCTGCTGCATTCGTGAGTTTACACCTGACGGAATTCATCTGGCCAATTTTTCAAGGCGCGGGAGTGGCCCCGGAGAGTTTATTTACCCCTTCGAGATGGCACTTATGCCCGATGGCAGAATTATGGTGGCAGACATGCATAAGCAATCAATTATTCTTCTATCGGAAACAGGTGAAAGCATAGAAGATATGTCTGACTGGCCATTGTTTGTGCCAACATCGATTACTCCATTGGGCGAAAACCTGTTTGCGGGCTGTGAAATGAAATATGACATGACCGATACGGAAATGCTGATAATCATCAAACCATCATTATTCTCATTAGCTGATGCCTCTTCGGAGTACTCGTTCTTCTCCGATACCCTCAGATTCAATCTTGATCTTTCAGATGTCACCATGTCAGCAGAAGGTTTAACTGGAGTAACCCTCCTTTCATCAGACGAAGACGGGCGTGTGTTCTACAGCCGTAAATCTTCATCCGAGGGAGTTGTTTACTGCTGGAATATCGGTGCTGATTCCTTATTTACCGCATCTCCCGGATTTCCGCCTGCGGCAAAAACAGAGCAGGAAATACTTGATGAAACAGAATACACCAGAATGCAGTTTGCTGCTCTGGGACTAAATGCTCTTCCTGAAGACTTTGAGCCGGATCCATTCCATGTTATGGTAGAGAATACAGGTGTGGACAGCGATGGAAATCTCTGGGTACAGCGGGGAACCGAAGCACAACCAGTCTTCGACATCTTTGATACTGCCGGGGATCATATTGGTACCGCGGAGTTCCCCGGAACAGGGAAGCAATGGCAATTCAGCATTTCCCCCTATGGCAGCCTGGCCTGGAATAATGATCCGCAATCCGGGGTTCAGAAAGTCTACATGATTGACCTGCCGGTTATTGATAACTAACTCTGGAGGTTCCTGTGAACAAAGAACAACTCAGGAAGATGAAGGAGCAGATCGAGAAGAGAGAGAATGCTGTTGAGCTGGTACTGGGCGAATACTGCTCTCAAGATGGATGTCCCTGTGGCTTCAGGAAATTCGTCTTCTGGGCTGGTAAAGAGCAGGGCCCGGGATGGATGGACAACATCCAGAATCAGCTTGTTGATTCAGCACGAAAGCTGGAATGCTTCTCAAAATTAGAGAAGTATGAAAAGGCCTGCTGGTTGGAAGGCGCTTTCTACTGTAAGAATTGCGGCACCCGATGGAACTACTATTCAGAAGAATGGAGAATGCTGGCTTTCCGGAAGCGCCTCCAGATAATTGACGAAGATGATCCGAACAAACTGTTCGATGAGGCAATCGGTGATGAGATATTTGCGACCGTCGGGCATGAACCGTCTGGAAAAAAAGCGTTATCTCTCGAACAGTGGGTTGAATTTATGCTGGAAGCGTAGCGATAGTTCACAACACAGCCTTATCCGGTCTTCATTCCGGCAGGAAAAGCAGAGCAGTGGGTGAAGTTGTTAACGGCGGTCCCGGGATGTTGTCCAGTTCTCTATTCCCAGACCTTCTATTCTTCTGAAATGCCTGTCGTTATTTGTAACAAGAATCAGATTGTGGGTAATCGCGGTAGAGGCAATCATCAGATCTATCTTCAATGATTCTTCCTGACTGCTCCAATGAAACTTTCAAGTCACCGAAAGTTTCCATAACCGAAGGCGATATGTTGATTATTGGAAATATTTCAGCCAGCCTGTGGACTTTTGCCAGAATTGTTTCGACATTCTGAGATTTGCAGGCTCCATATACCAGCTCCCCGTATGTAATTACTGATATCGATTTTGGAGAGTTTCTGAAAAAGCTGAAATTCACATTCTGATGATTCTTCAAGCTGTAGACGATAATGTCAGTATCAATCAAATAATTCATTTGCATCCTCGAATCGAACTGAATTTCTTCGGTTCTCGCTTATTATTTCTTCAGCGCTTCTGTCATCTTCCCAGCTTCCCGCGAGTTGAAGAAATTCATCTGCGGGATTCAAATCAAAAGATCCCGGTTGTGACAAATATCTTTCCAGAATATGAACAACCTCCTGGCTGATTGATCTCCTGTCACTTTTAGCAAGCATCCGAATTGATTCATACAATCTGTCATCAATATCTCTTACCTGTAAATTCGCCATCATAACACCTCCGATGTTAATCTGATACACTTCATGCATTTTGCATAGTTTTTCATGCAGGGCAGATTATTGACTCCGTACTTACTCTTGTATATACTTTAGTATGAGAAAGGAATTTATGCATACAACAAAAGTATTTAAGAGCGGCAACAGCCAGGCAGTGAGGATACCAAAGGAATACACCTTTGAAGAAAAGGAACTCTACATTCAAAGAGTTGGAAGTGTTTTAGTTCTTTCATCAATGCGCACCCCATGGAGTTCATTGCGAAACAGCCTTGAAAAGTTTTCTGATGATGTCTTTTCGGATGGTCGCATGCAACCGGATGATCAGGAAAGGGAAAATCTCTGAATGTACTTAATCGATACAGATATCTGCATTTACTTGATCAAGAAGAAATCAGAGCATCTGCTTCAACGCTTTGAAGCTGAGAAAGCGTTCAATATAGGAGTATCTGCCATTTCCGTTGCTGAGCTTGAATATGGAATTGCAAAAAGTATGTATCCGGAAAGAAACAGAAAAGCTTTCGCGGAATTTCTGGCCTGGTTTGACATTATTCCATTCACCGATATAGACGCTGAAGCTTTTGGTGCAATACGAGTCTATCTTTATAAAAAGGGTACTCCCATTGGTCCATACGATCTGCAAATCGCAGCGCAATGCCTTTCTAGAAATCTTGTTCTGGTAACCAATAATACCAGGGAATTCGCAAGAATCCCGGATCTGCATATTGAGAACTGGATTCAGAAATTGAGTTGAGAGATAGACAGTGGGAGTAAATGAGCGCCCATCGACTGACAGGCGCTCTGCTCGTTATAAGTTCAGGTAGGTTCCCACCTTGATGTAGGGACCGGAGAAATCAACGGAGAAGTCCCCGGTGTATTCCTCGTCAAGCTTTACATTGCAGTAGCGGTAACCCGCCTCTGCTCCTAACACCAGAGGAAGACCCAGGAAGCGGAAACCCGATTCCTGATCAATCCGGATTCCGGCATTGAAACCCATTCCAGTCGCTTTAGCTGATGATTCGGTTTCAGGTGTGTCAATCGTTCTCGATACCATAACTATGGAAGGACCGCCGCCAATGGACACCGCAGGGCTCTCAGCAAGCTTGTAGTAGGCTGCTGCTTCGATGTTCAGTGATTCATCCTCAAGGGAAATAACTTCGTTGTCCGGAGAACCGAACAGGAATGCCAGACCGCAGGTGAATATTCCGATGAGTGCGTAGCTAAGAGGGTTATAGTTCTCTTCATAGGTTCCGTGAAAATTGCTCACAGACACACTTCCCCTTAGCCTGAGCTTTTCGGAAACATCGCCAAGAGCTTCCAGCCCCCCCGTCCATGTCACGTCGTCCAGTTTAAAATCCAGATCACCTTCGTTGAGAAGATCTGAGTAATCCCTCTCGTCAGACATTGCAGGATAACTGCCGTCAAAGGTGAATCCGATCCTGAAGGAACTTCCCTGAAGAACCATCAGTGATAGAATTGAAACAAGTACAGTCATTGTCTGTTCACCTCCAATATCTGAACAAATACCCTATCGCCATTGAGAAAAACCTCAACTGTGTAGAGACCGTCTCCGGGATACTCTCCTTCATCATCAAGAAGATCCCAGGTAACAGTGTGAAGACCCGCTTCCTGTTCTTCAGAAGAGATAAGAGTTCGCACCTCTGTCATGTAGCTGTTCTCCACTGTAACATCCACCGTTCCGCTGGAATCAAGCGTATAGTCGATATCCACTGTGTCAATCGCGGTCATGAACGGATAGCTTGTTGAATCGCAGGAAGTCAGGAGAAGAGAAAATACAATACCGGTTATAACGATAATCCATCGCTTCATATGCACTCCTTTCATAATAGTAGTTTACTTCATTTCCCTGCCGTTTTCAAGTGCTGATTAAAAGCGGAATAATTCCAAACTGCCGGGGCACCTGCTTACTGCTAACAATCTTTCATAACAACAATGTGTGCTTGACGATAGTCAACAATTGTAGCATTTAAGAAAGTTGAATTTATCGAATATCTCTGAATTCAGAGGGAGCACTATGATTAGTCTTGATGATCTCTATTCACTCATCGAAAGCACTTTTGATTTTCTTCTGGTGGTTGATAACAATGAAAAGATTCACTATGTGAGTCCCCTGATGAAGAATATCTGTTGCGCTCACGGCTCCGATGTTATCGATAAACACCTGAAGGAACTGCTGGATAAAAGCTCTCTTAATTCCTTCAGAAACGCCATGAAAAAGGTGAGTCACGGTGGCCGCGGAGTGCTTGCTGTTTTTTCCAGAGGTACTGTCGATTCCATCCCGATACCAATGAAGGTAGCTTATACCAAAAGTGTAACGGGCGGATTCTATCTGATCTTCGGTAAACAGGTTGATTCTCTAAGGAAGATGGATGACTGGGAAAAGGCAGAGAGGGTGAAAGAGCTTTCCTGTCTCTATGCAGTAGCAGAATGGATAGAGGCTTCTACTACTATTAAAGACTTCTTCACCAAGCTTCCGCCGTTCCTTGCACAGGGAATGCGTTTCCCCGAGGAAGCAACAGTCTATTCTATCTATCAGGGAATTGAGTACGGCCAGAAACCTGTCGTCAAAGCGTTTATAGATGTTAAACTCTACATAAGCGGCGAAATGAAGGGTGAGATAAAGGTCGGCTACATAAATGATGAAAAGGATCTGCTCCCTGAAGAGTGGAAAATGATGAAGCAGATCGGAAGAATGCTGAGCCTGGCCCTTGAGCGCAAGGAACTCTCGGAAAATATCGCCATGAAACAGGGAGAAGAAGAGGAGTTCAGCAGACGACTTACAGATCTGGAAGAGAAGATTGCCACCAGGGAATCCGAACTTAAATCCCAGAAGCATAAACTCAAAACTGTAGATTCCTATCTGAGCAGAGTCAATGAAACCATGGACGAAAGCAGCAGAAGGTTCGAAACCATGTTCAAAGCCATTCCAGACAAGGTTCTCATGATAGGCCTTAACCGGGATGTGGTAATGAGCAACCGGGATACTATAAAACCCGGAGAAAAGTGTTTTCGCGCATGCTTCAACCGGGAAACTCCCTGCGTGGACTGCCGACTCTCGAAGATAGTAAAAAACAAGATTCCAATAACTGTTACATTCAGAGATGAGGATAGGTATCTGGAAGTACATGCCCTTCCTGTTTTCAATAAGAACGAGGAAGTTGAAGGCATAATGGAGTTCTACCGGGATGTTACTCTTGAAAAAACATACGAGCAGCAGATCCAGCAGGCAGACAAGCTGGCTTCACTGGGGCAGCTTGTCAGCGGCATTGGCCATGAGATCAACAATCCGAATCAGTTCATTCGGGGAAACATCAAGATAGTCAAGCAGGCTCTGGATGATATGCTGCCCATAGTCGATGAATATCAGAAGACACACCCTGATCTTAAGATTGCCCGACTGAAATACGCTTTTTTCAGAGAACACATAATGACTCTGGTTGATGACATGGGGCACGGATCGGAAAGAATTAAAGGAATTGTAGAGGGCCTCAGAGGCTTCGCCCGCAAAGATGACGGTCTTCTTGTGGACAATGTTGATATCAATACCCTTATTTGCGCCACTCAGAGGCTTGTTCAGAACGAAGTCCACAAACACGGAGAGATGCAGCTTGATCTCTCGGAGAATGTTAAGCTCTTCCCGGGTAACTCTCAGAAAATCGAACAGGTGCTGGTGAATCTGATAGTCAACGCCGCCCAGGCCATACCGGACGACAGGAAGGGCCTCATCACTGTAAGCTCCTCAATGGATAAAGAGACAGTTGTTGTAGAAATTGAGGATAACGGGAAAGGCATGGATGAAAAAACTCAGAGACAGATTTTCGACCCCTTCTTTACAACAAAAAGATCCAAGGGTGGAACGGGGCTTGGTCTTGCCATTACCTACAGAATAGTTGAGGAACACGGGGGAAGCATATCTGTAACCAGTAAATCAGGCACCGGTACGAAATTTACCATCAGAATCCCCGTAACCGGGAGCAGGGAGAACAGATGATGAAAAAGGTTCTGATAGTAGATGATGATGTTGCAGTAACCAATTACTTCATGGTCTTTCTTATGCAGACTGAGAGATTTGAGTCTACTGTAATAAATGACTCCAGAAAGGTGGAGAACCTTCTGGAGAAGGAAATTTTTGATGTAGTAATGCTTGACCTGGACATGCCGAATGTCAGCGGCATCGACATACTCAACATGATGCAGGCTAAAAACATCTCAGTACCGGTTATCATTCTTACCGGGGCAAATGATGTTGACCTGGCCGTAAAAAGCATGAAACGGGGAGCCTTCGACTACCTGACCAAACCTGTTGATGATGAGCATCTTATAGAAGTGCTCGATAGTGCCGTTGAACACGGCGCCATGAGTAAGAGAATAATAAAACTTGCAGATACCTTCACCCAGGAAGAACTGAAAGACAGAAAAGATTTTGAACATCTTCCCACAAATAATCCGGATATGATTCGCCTTTTTCACAACGCTGAGAAAGTGGCAAAATCTGATCTCAGCATTTTCATCTGGGGGGAACAGGGCACTGGAAAGGAGAGTCTGGCAAGAGCAATTCACCAGGCAAGCCTGAGAATTGAGGGACCATTCATCGCTGTGGACGGCGCTGCTCACAGGAAGGAGGACTTCTCATCCGAGCTCTTCGGCAGAGCAAAGGACTGGAGCGGCAAGCACGACGAGAAACTGGGATTTATTGAGGCTGCTTCAGGGGGAACTCTTTTCATAGACAACATTGACTGTCTGGGGCTGCCCGCTCAAGCCAGGCTGAAAAGAGTAATCCAGAACTCGGAATTCTACAGAGACAACTCCACTGAGATAAAGAAAAGCGATGTGCGGATAATTGTATCATCAACCAGAGATCTCACAAGCTCTCAGTATCGTGACACATTTTCCCGTGACCTTCTTTATCATCTGATGGTAAACTCAATAAAAATACCGCCGCTCCGGGCAAGAGCTGAAGACATTCCCCTGATTGTTGATTACTTCCTGAAGATGGAACTGGCCAGGGTGGACAGGGGAAACGCGAATTTGTCAGTCTCAAGCGAATTAATGGATATGCTTGTGCAATACAGCTATCCGGACAATGTTCAGGAACTGCAGACCATCATCGCCTGCGCAGTAGTTGGAACAGAAAATGGTGCTATAACATCCGACTCTCTCTCTCCCTACATCAGAGAACGGATAACACCCGGAGAGGCAGCAGGAGACTTTACCCCGGCATTGCTCCGCGATGTCATGACAAATCATATTGAAAGAACCGTCAAGTACTGCGGAGGGAACATGAACCAGGCCGCAACACTTCTCGGTATTTCAGTTGATGAAGTAAATGATCACATAGAGAATAACTGACCCGTTACCAGTTGCTGACCCCATTGGCTATCGAACCGTGGGTTGGATTCGCAGGACAGTCAAGTGTCCAGCTCTGTCCGTCTACAGTATATCTGTATGCACCGGCATCGGGGCAAATCGCAGGCACACCGACTTCAGCCAGCGTTGCAGGCAGTAACCCGTTCTGAGCCTGATACATTACAACGGATGCCGCAATCGCATGCATGTTCGCCCGACACGCGCTCTGATTCGCCAGGTCTATCCCGGCAGTGAGGTTCGGAACATTTACATCGGAAACATCCTCTTCCGGAGTAACCTCTCCTGCTGGAATATTTATTGCAGGATCGGTTTCCGGCTGAGCTCCACCACATCCAGTCATCAGCAGGATCAAAGAAAAAGCAGCAAAGTATTTCATATCATCACTCCATTGATTATGGTTACAGACAGTTGAATTTACGCAAATCAGGACGATATTGAAAGAGGGACATGGAAACTGAAGCCATATTCATACTCGGTACACTGCTTTTCACCGGGTTCATTGCGGGAAGGGTTGCTTCAAAGTTCGGCCTGCCAGCGGTAACAGGTTACATTCTTGCCGGTGTTCTTCTTAATCCGCAGGTATCCGGAATTATCTCTCCGTCATTTGTTAACAGCTCTGATCTTGTTACAATAATGACCCTCTCCATAATCACCTTTTCTGTAGGCACAAGCCTTTATCTGCCCAAAATCAGAAAACTGGGAAAAACAATTGGTGTGGTTGCTCTCTTTGAAGCTCAATTCGCCAATTTCTTCATTGCCGCAGGCTTTGCTTTCCTTATCCCGATACTTTTACCGGGAAAAGCGCAATACGCTGTTCCCATGGCCCTTCTTTTCGGCGCTCTCGGCTCTCCGACTGATCCCTCCGCCACCCTTGCAGTTGCTCATCAGTTCAAGTGCGATGGCCCGGTTACCAGAACGGTAATGGGCGTGGCGGCAATGGATGATGGTATAGGAATGCTCAACTACAGTATCGCCGCCGCCGCTGCTGCGGTTCTTATCGCCCATACTTCCTTCACCGCAAGCTCTATTCTTTCACCTCTGCTGAGGATAGGCTCCTCACTGGCAATCGGAGCATTCATTGGTGCTCTTTTCGCACTTCTTGAAAAGAAAATGAATATTAACTCCACAGCTCAAATGCTCGCATTGCTCCTGGGTTCTCTTTACAGTTGCTACGGTATTTCAATGCTTTTCAACGCAGATCCGCTTCTGGCAGTAATGACCATGGGCTTCGTTGTGGTCAACGCAGGCGAGTGGTGCAGACGAATTCCTGAAAAGGTTTCAGGAAGCATTGAAGAAATAGTTTTCATTCTTTTCTTCACAGTAAGTGGAATGAAACTGGACTTCAGCGTACTCAAATCCTCTGCTCTGCTTGTTCTTCTTTTTGTAATTCTACGGGTTACGGGCAAATTCGCAGGTACAATCTTTGGTGCCAGGCTGGCTTCAGCCCCGATACCTGTACGAAAATACACCGGCTTCTGCCTGGTTCCACAGGGTGGTATTGTTATTGGACTGGCTCTGATACTTCATTCAATGCCCGTGTTTCAGCCCTTCGCAGACACCCTGGTCAGCGTAATTCTGGGAACAGTTGTTATTAACGAGCTGGTTGGCCCTCTGCTCTCCAGGTGGGCACTGAAAAAGGCAGGAGAGATCCACTCATAAAACATTGGGAGTAAATCAGTCACTTTTCTTTGAAGTCTTCTTTTCTTCCTTTGGAACACGGGTGGCATCTGTCTCTTTGTCCCATGCCCGTCGCTCTTTCCCGGGATCGGGTCGATCATCCAGATCCTCACGCCACATCTGCGGAGGATTCTTTTCCAGTGCCTTCCTTCTGGATTCATTTGCATTCTTTTTTGCCATTCTTCTACCCTTTCTCTTCTCTGTCAGCAATCTTTCTGTAAGCCAGAAAATTCCGGTTGATGCCATAAGTATAACAACAAACCACTGGTTAATAAGAATAAGACCTGCAAGCATGCCGAGTATGCCTCCAAAGAGTTCGATCCCGGCCAGGCTTTCACCACTCACATCAGTGATAAGTTCCTCAAGTTGCTGAAGCTCAAATTCGCTGACTTTTTTCCTGACCATTTCCCTGATATCAATCCTGTGGGCATACTGCAGCATGAAATTCCTTGCAGTCTTTCTGAACTCTTCTGACTGTATTTTCTTTTCAGCCATACTCTCAAGCTTCCCTACTGCTCCATCCAACTGCTTTTCGAGCCAGTTCCAGAATGATTCCGACTCAAGATAGGTAATGAGTTTCTCTCTGGCTGAAGCAACGCCTTCGGTTTTCAACCAGTGGTCAAATCTCTGTTTCTGCTCATCAAAGAACAAAGAGAATCGTTTCTTCACCGCCGGGTCATCCCCTATGGATGAAATTGAAGCTATGTTGTCTCCGATCAAATCCATAACGTTCTGGAAGAAAGATGGACTTCTTACCTTTTTCAGAAGTTCTTCTCTGATACGGCTGCTGTCTATCCTGAATACTCCCTTGCCAAGCATCATTGCTTTCTTGGCCAGAAAGCTCTTTGAGTTTATCCAGTCTTCAAGAATTCCGTTCACAGCATCGGCGATGGTTGATGCATTCTTTTCCGCCAGATCAGTTACCAGCATGGTCAGAAGATGAAGGGTTTCAGGCTTTTCTATTTCTCGCTCAATAGCACTTCTTGCGTGAGACCAGACCTTGTCTGATGACAGATTTTCCGATGCATGGTTCTTAATCAACTCAGCGACTTTGGAGAAAAACCGCTCCGCCTGTTCAACTCCTCTGTTCTGCACATACCTGCCAACGGCATTAATAATCTTTGATCTGTTCTGCGGGTTCTCAAGCAGGCCGTGGGTAAATACCAGTAATCCTGAAGCGGCCTTCTCTATAAGATCATTGTCTTCCAGATACCGGAGAATGGAATCTGTATCAAGGAGTTGTCCTGAAACCGCTGTGGCGATACCTTCAGCGATGTCATCCCTTCTTTTCGGAATCAATCCCTGTCTCCCAAGAGGTGTTCTTTTGCGGGGACGGAAAAGCATTTTTATCGCGATGTAATTTGTTCCAATACCAACTGTACCAGACAGGGAAATTTTAAAAATCCAGTCTATCCACTGGTACTCAAACAGGTTCAGCAAAATTCCTGATATTGCGGTGATCGAAGGAAGAGCTATAATCGCTATCTTTCTTCCACTCTTTATCATGATAGCTTTCCTTATAAAGAAATATACAGGGAAATCCTTACTGCAAAACCCTGTCCCGGTAGATACTGTAGCGGGACATTATCTCCCCGTTTGCAGCAATGGCTTCTTCCCTGTCCAGAACAATGATGTTGCCAAGGTTGGTTGTCAGTTCAAGGAACTGGACTGAGCCATCGTCAACCAGTTCGACAAACTGGGAGAAGTTTCTAACCGGCATTTCGTTTACCGTTTCGATTATCTCGTTCTGGAGGCTTTCGTATCCGGTATTAACCTCAGCGGGAAGCATAAAGGTCAGAACCACTATTTCCTCCCTGGCTTCGGTGCGCCAGTTGTCGAACAGGAACGGATAGCTCAAGTAGTCAACTGCGTTTAGATACCAGTCCCAACCCCAGGATTCGAGATAATTAAGGCTCAAGGGCATGAATACGGCTCCTCCAAAAATGAAATACTTCGGTGGAGTATCGTATATCTTGTTGTGAACAACTGAAAGATCGTGAAGAGTGGTATTGAGAGTCATCTCAACTGACTGCTGAACACCATCCCTGATTATCTCAAGGGGAATGGTCTCACCGATCTGCCGCCTGTTTACCATGTAATCCAGCCTGGTGCGGCTGCCGGAGCGGAGCTCAACAGTACCGTCACCTGCAACAGATTTCCCGTCTATCACCATAAGAATGTCGCCAATTACAAGTACTTCTCCGGCGGGAGAATCAAAGGCCAGTTTAGTAACCATCACACCGGTCTGCTCCTGCTCAATGCCGAACCTTGTGGAAAAAGCATCATTTCGTATAGTCTGATAACTGAATCCAGCGGAGGGAAATCCATTGTAGCTGCCATCCTCCATGTCTTCAAAAAAGTGCTCGATTACAGGCACCGGTATCACATAACCAATGTTGTCTGCCTGGGTTATGGTCTGCATGGCAACACCAATGATTTTGTTATCGATAATGGCAGGACCTCCGCTGTTCCCGGGGTTGATGGCGGCATCAATCTGCACCGTAAGCAGCGAAAGGCCGCTGTGGGCATAGCGGGAACTCTCAATTCTGGAAATAACTCCCTGAGTGGTGCTGAGAGCGTCACCGCCCATGGGATAGCCGTACACGGTAACCTCCTCTCTTGCCTGAGGAAGTTCGCCCAGTTCCAGAGGGTCTATGCCCCTGAAGAAAGATTCATCTTCAACAGTAATCAGCGCAAGGTCGGCTTCATGGGATATCGCCACTACAAATGCCTGATACTTCCTGGGATCACCCTCTTTACGCACCTGCAGATAGGTTTCATTGGTTACAACGTGGGCATTGGTCAATATCATGTTTTCGCGGACTACACAGCCGGAGCCGGAACTTTCCATAGGCGCGTCAGTACTCCAGGGAAGGTAATAGTTGTAGGCAACACTATTTGTGTAGATCTTTACCATTGCCTGGTCAATATTACCGCCTATGCTGAGAGTCGTAAGTAAAAGTGTCAGTAAAATCATCCAGTGTTTCATTTCTATCCTTCTTCAAAAACCAACAGTGTGTTCATTATTGGGTGTATTCTAACGGAAGGCTGAAGTTCCTGCCATTTCAGACTGCTTTTTTCCGAAGATAGTTTTCTATACCGGCATAGAAAATAAGATCTATTGCAAGACCCCATATTGCTGTGAGCTGTGATTGGTAGAAAAGGAATATCTGCGTGATGAAGATGCTTACAAGAACAGATCTTTTGAACCACTGGAATGCATGGTACACAGATCGGCGAAGCGTGAGAACGCCTGCAACAACCAGAAGACCGCTGATGACAATGCCAATTATGGACATCCCCGAAGTATCATTAACTGGCAGCCACCCCGGGCTGATTAGTCCGAAGATTATTCCCAGCTGTGTCAGATTCAGAAACACAAATACAGTCATCAGAACTGGAACTAAACCCTTAATGGCAATTGTTCTGTCAAAACTTTCCTCAAATTTATCTTTCACTGCATCATACCACTTCAGGAGTTTTGAAGAAGTGTCATGCATATCCCCCAGATTCCTGCGCAGTTGATTATTCACCAGCAGTTCCCTGGATGAAAGCTCGGACTTCTCCGCAAATCCTCTGAACAAAAGGTACATTAGAATGAAGATCACATATATCACTGCGATTGTCGGTTTGTAAAAGTAGTCGTTGTTGTCTGTGACAAATTTTCCCAGCTCATCAATGAAAAGGCCAAAGCCCATTCCACCGAAGAACGCCGCAAGTCTGCGCACTGACGGATTCCAGTAGCGAAACACCATCACCAGAGCAATAAGCATGAGAAAACCACCCCAGAGCATATGAGCGATGTGCAAATCGCCGGGAGATATCTGAGGGTAGCCGACAGCGGCAAGAAACGCCCTGTTGACAAGAATAGTGACCACTGCAATCACCATAAGCAGTTCCAGAAGGCTGCCTGTGTCTGTATCTCTAACAAGTGGACTTTGTCTTTTTCTCATGTCCTCAATATAGATGTTACCGGAAATCCAGCAAGTATTGTATGCTCAGCCCAACAAACAAGCGGAGGCTTGAAAATGAATAAAGTGGAAGAGGTGATTTCCGAGCTGAAGAAGCTTGCGGATCCAGTTCGCGCTGCACACAGTCAGAAATTCTTCAAGACAGGGCCCGGAGAATACGGTGAAGGTGATCTGTTCCTCGGCCTCAGGGTTCCTCAAACACGAAAACTTGTGAAAACATTCAGGGGCCTTGAGCTACAGGCAATGGAGAAACTGCTTCAGTCAAAATGGCATGAAGCAAGACTCTTTGCCCTTCTTTCCATGGTCGATGCCTTCAAAAGAGGTTCAGATAAGGAAAAGGAGGGTATTTTCAAACTGTACACGGGCAATTCAGACAGAGTGAATGGCTGGGATCTGGTTGATTCGTCGGCACCGCACATTGCCGGAGCTTATCTGTGGGATAAAAACAGGCAGCCCCTGTATGATTTCGCGGTATCTGACTCTCTCTGGAAGCGAAGAATTGCAATCATCTCCACCCAGCACTTCATCAGAAACAACTCCTTTAACGATACGCTGAAAATCGCGGATATGCTGCTTGACGATAAGGAAGACCTTATTCACAAGGCAGTGGGCTGGATGCTGCGGGAAGTGGGCAACAGAAACACAGAGAGAGAAGAAAAATTCCTGAAGCTCCGATACATGAAGATGCCCAGAACCATGCTGAGATACGCCATAGAAAAATTCGAGCCTGGCAGGCGAAAGATGTACCTGAAGGGACTGATTTAGCGAGAATCTCTGAGTTTCTTCTCAAACCTTATCAGGACTATTTTCTGCTCATCGGTCTCCACCGCGAATGGATTTGTTTCCCTCAGGGTTTCTATTGCCGTGGTGGCGGAAATATCTCCACCCCTCATGAGCCAGGCAGCGCCGAATGTGCCTGTTCTTCCGTTGCCTCCTTCACAGTGTACAAGAACTGTACCTTCTGATGCTTCCACAAGTTTTACAAACCGCAAAAGTTTTTCCAGGGCAGGTGCATCATAATCTCTGACAGCTATCTCCACCCATTTCACTCCAGGAATGGCCGGGTTGTATCTCAATCTCTGCTCAGCCGGGTCAATGAGTGAAACGATGGTGGTAAGGTTGTCTATTCTTAGTTCAGACTGCTTCGGGTTATGAGAACCCATAAGTTTCGGTTTGTCTATCCACCACTGCATTCTGCTTACCTTTCGTATGCGATTTGAAGACGCCGGACAGAACCTAACATACAAGACCGGCCACACGGTTACTATATTCCGGTTTCAATTCCACAGGAACTTACGGAAGGAGCTTGTGTGCTGCCAATCTTTGTGATTATATGCTGCGCAGGAATTCTGCAGGGATTCTGCGGGTTTGGATATTCACTGCTTGCTCTCCCTCTTCTCTGTCTTTTTGCCCCGGCGCAATGGGCTGTTCCCGTAATAGCAGTTTCAAGTCTTGCTCTGAATACTATGGTACTCAGCACTTCCTGGCGCAGTATAAGACTGAGGGGTTTTCTTCCTCTGACTCTTGCGGGAATGGCGTTCACCCCTCTGGGAGCATGGATGCTTGGCTCTCTGTCGGATACTGCTGTAAGGGTGATTATAGGCATATCAGTTACAACTGCATCCCTGCTTTCGCTTTCCAGGTGGGCTCCCCACATGAGAAGAACCCCGGCAGGTATGGCTGCAACAGGAGCTCTATCCGGAATCTTCAACGGTCTCACCATATTCAGCGGACCGCCTGCGGTAATTTACCTTTCCGCGACAGAAGCTGAAAAGAGTTCATTCAGAGGAAATCTGTCCGCTTTCTTTCTTGTGCTGACAATAACCGCAATTCCCTCATTCGTCGGTGCAGGAGTAGCTTCCACAGCAAACCTTCTGCAGGCCGCAATCTATCTGCCTGCAGCAGCAATCGGTGGTACTGCGGGAATTCTACTTGCAAAAAAAGTTGACAGCTCAACCTTCAGGAAAACAGCCCTTGTCATTCTTTCTCTTCTGGGTGTTTCCGGAGCGGTGCAGGCTCTGGTTTAATCCATATCTGTTGCTGGCACGATTAATTCAGCGTCTTTAATATCATGGACAAAGTGATCAGCTCCGGTTTTCCAGGTTCCCTTCCTGAACCAAAACCAGCCGATAATGGTTACCACAGTATTTGAGATGAACATTGACCACCATATCCCCAGAGGGCCAATTCCAAAAGTGTATGCCAGAAGGTATGCCCCGGGAATTCTCAATACCCACAGCCTTGTCATATTAAGTACCATCACCGGCATGGTGTACCCCGAGCCTTGAAAACTGCCCAGAAGTACAAGAAAAAACCCGAACACAAACACTGAGGGAGTTGTTATGCGAAACATGGTCCTGCCCAGTTGAATAACCTCGGTATCATTCACAAAGGCTCTTGCTATGTCCGCGCCAAAAAAGAACATGCCCAGAGCCATTGGAAGAAGTATCATCCCGATAAGCAGCAAGGCGGTTCGTGAAGATTCTTCAGCTCTGTCCACATTTCCTGCACCAAGATTCTGCCCTACGGCAGTGGCATTTGCCTGACTGAGACCAAAGGCGGGAACCATAGCCATGTGGATTATCCTGTTACCCACTCCAAACGCAGCGGTCACCGCACTGCCGAATGAATTCACAATGCCTATCATGAAAGTAAACCCAAGGCTGGTCGCAAGCTGACCCATTGATACGGGAAGCCCTATCTTCATGATCTTTTTAATCATCGGGTGATCCGGTTTCAAATCAGCAACTGCTATCCGCATGCCATTGCTGCCTTTGAACAACCGGTGCATTCCAATTCCAGAGGCAAGTGCCCGGCTGAAAACAGTGGCAACAGCAGCACCAACCACACCCATTTCCGGGAAAGGCCCCAGACCAAAAATCAGTATTGGATCCAGAATCACATTTACAATAACTGCAATAAGATTCACCTGCATGGGTCCAATTGTGTCTCCCAGGCCTGTGCTGATTCCCTGATAGACAAAGAAAACAAAAAGCAGAGGAAAGCCTGTGAATATCCAGCGCATGTAATCGTAAGTCATCTGCCATGAATCCGCAGGGGTCTGGAGAAGATTAAGTATCCGGGGTGTAAGAAAGAAACCGGCAACTCCCAGCACCAGTCCTATACCTGTCAGAATAAAGAGAAGCTGCCCTCCAACCAGTGTGGCTTTCTTTTCGTTGCCGGCTCCCTTGAATTGACTCACAAGGGTAGTGCCAGCGGCACTTATTCCAAGGGCAAGGGAAAACCCGACAAAGAACACATGCATTGTAATTGTAGGTGCTGTAAGAGCCTGGCGGCCAATTTTCCCCAGCCAGAACGCATCAGCGAGATTGTAAAAGGTCTGAAGCAGATGAGAAAGCATCACAGGCCAGGCCAGGAGCATGAGTTTGCCTCTCGCGGAACCGGTGGTCATGTCAATCGATCCGGACATCTTTACATTTCTCAAGTTCAGCTCGATTCCCAGTGGAGTGGTACTGAACACGGAACATAATAATTTGAGAAAACAGCATGAAAAACCCCACAAAGAAAGTGGAATTGATTATATACGCCACTCGTTATGAACAATGAACATAACCAAAGGAACAAGGAATTATGAATGTGAATGAAGTAAAAAAACAAGTAATGGATGGCTTGGGCCTGCTCGATATCAACTCCGGTGTATATCACGGAAATTGGATGGCGACAGCAGGCAAAAAGACCATTGAATCCGTCTGCCCGATTGACGGGCAGGTACTCGGCTCTGTTGCGCAGGGTGAAGAAGAAGACTATGAGCAGGTAATGAGCGCTGCACAAAGTGCCTTTAAAGTATGGTCCGCAATTCCAGCTCCCCGAAGAGGAGAAGTTGTCAGAGAGATCGGAGCGGAGTTACTGAAGAACAAGGAACTGCTCGGGCTCCTCATAACCCTTGAAGTCGGGAAAACCATCACAGAAGGAACTGGAGAAATTCAGGAAGCCATAGATATCGCCAATTTTGCAGTAGGTCTTTCAAGACAACTCTACGGTTACACAATAGCCAGCGAAAGACCGGAACACAGGCTCATGGAGCAATGGCATCCCCTTGGAACCATTGGAGTAATCACTTCCTTTAATTTCCCTGCAGCAGTGTGGGCATGGAATGCTCTGATTGCCGCAGTTGTTGGTAATGTAACCGTATGGAAGCCCTCCAGCAGCGCACTTCTTACAGCAGTAGCAGTTTCCCGCATCGCCAATAAAGTAACTGAAAGAAACGGTCTTCCGCCAATCTTTCTCCTGGCCTGCGGCAGCGGCAGAACAGTCGGCAACCTTCTTGTAAACGACAAGAGAGTACCTCTCATTTCCTTTACCGGTTCAACTGCCACAGGCCGCTCGATTGGAGAGCAGACAGCAACACGGTTCGGCAAATCCATTCTTGAGCTGGGCGGCAACAACTGCGCAGTTGTCACCCAAAACGCAGACATGAATCTTGCCGTAAAGGGCGTAGCTTTCGGAGCCATGGCCACAGCAGGACAGCGGTGCACATCAACAAGAAGAGTCCTCGTGCACAGCAGTATTTATGACAGCTTCATCTCAAAGTTGAGAGATGTCTACAGCAAGGTCAATATCGGCAGCCCTCTTGATCCCACAACAGTAGTTGGACCCCTTGTCGACAAGAATGCCATTGACGATTTCAAATCAACAGTCCGTAAAGCAAAGGAACAGGGTGGAAGAATTCTTCACGGTGGAGCCGTACACGAGGCAGCAGGCTGCAAAAACGGCTGCTTCGTAACTCCCACCATTATCGAGATGGACAGGCAGGAGGGTATTGTTCTCGAGGAAACCTTTGCCCCTATCCTCTATGTGATGAAATATGAAAGCCTTGAAAACGCTGTAGAAATTCATAATGCAGTTCCTCAGGGTCTTTCATCCGCCATATTCTCCACAGATATCCGTGAAACAGAATACTTCATATCCAGCGCAGGTTCAGACTGTGGAATTGTGAATGTTAACACATCAACAGCAGGCGCAGAAATAGGTGGAGCCTTCGGCGGAGAAAAAGAAACCGGCGGAGGTCGCGAGAGCGGCAGCGATGCCTGGAAGTACTATGCCAGAAGACAGACAGTAACAATAAACTACGGCAAAGACATACCTCTCTCTCAGGGAGTTGTCTTCCCTGTTTAGGATAAAATCGCCCCCTCAAACAAGAGGGGGCCTTCAATACCAGAATAATCCAGCTCTCCTTTTCTGGTCCACCCGCAAAAGCCTCATCTATTAACTCGCCTTTACAGCACTATAAGTATTGCATCGTTTGAAAACTTCCTGCTTTAGCTGACTCAGCTAAACCACGAGAATCACTATGCTATGTGTACAACCGTTTACCTTTTATTGCAACCTATCATCATTGACACACCCCAACCAATGTATCATCATCCCATTCACCCGTATTTTTCACGAGTTTACCTGAGTCAGTACAATCATTGTGTTCACTCTTATGAGATTGACATCTCAATCTCAAGCTTGCATAATCTTACTGGTAAGACGCTAAGCTCAAGATGATTGGAGTGGAAATGAATACAGTAGCCACAACAAAAATGTCTTCCAAGGGACA
>JAIOSV010000112.1 GCA_021107435.1 Candidatus Sabulitectum sp.
ACAATCGGGAAGGGAGACAGCTCAGGTATTTCTTCAATGATAGACTTCATGTTCAGCTATGATGCCATCTGGTGTAAAAACCTCTGGGAGACCATGTCTAAAAACAGCGAGGAGAGAGGACATCTTCTGGGCGATGTTGTCACAAGAGCCATTAAGAAAAAAGATTCGGAAGCAGACGCTCTCGGCATGATCCTCGTCTTTCTTGAAGATACTCCGGACGGAATGGGGGGAACTCTGGCCAGCCGTTTGTGCAAGATCTATCGCCGAGGAACCATTATCGTTACCAGGCGTGAAGATGGTAAGCTCATGGGAGATACCAGATCCATCGGCGACTGGAACATGGCGGGCTTCCTTGTAAGTATGAGAGACATCTTTTCCAGCGCGGGAGGGCACTACCGGGCCGCAGGTTTTGCCTATGAGGGCACCGATTGGCTGGAACTGCGAGAGCATCTGATAACACATATGACAGAATACCCCACCAATCCCGTCCCGAAACCCCATGTTGATCTCGTTCTGGACAAACTGCCGACACCTGGTCAGTTCACCTGCCTGGCGCCTTTCGGCCCCGGTTTTCTACCTGTAGCATTAAAAGTGGGCTCTCTGCGTTACCTGCTTCACCTGAACAACAGAGGACAGGCGAACTGGTGCATTACTGAAGACAGCGGAGAGTAAATGAAAAAGTATCTGGTGACCGGTTGCGCAGGTTTTATAGGCAGCACACTCACCGACAAACTTCTTTCAGAAGGGGCTTCCGTTGTTGGAATAGATATCTTCCGGGATTATTACGATGTAAGAATAAAGAGACGCAACATAGCACCAGCCCTTGAGAATTCATCTTTTACCCTCATCGAGAAAGATCTCTCAACTGATCTTGATTCCCTGAGCAGCTTCACAGACCCCTCTGACGAACTGATTATATACCATCTCGCAGCCCAGGCAGGGGTAAGAAAGTCGTGGGGCACCGATTTTCGCATATACACCCGAGACAACATTGACGCTACTCAGAATCTTCTGGAATGGGCTCATTCCAGAGGCAGGGTGAAGAATTTTGTCTACGCTTCCTCCTCGTCTATTTACGGGATTCCCTCAGACCTTCCAATGACTGAAGATCGTACGGTACCCATCCCGCACTCCCCTTACGGCGTTACTAAACTGGCTGCTGAAAATCTTGTAAAACTCTACACCGCAAATATGGAGCTACCCTCAGTCAGCCTGCGTTTCTTTACCGTCTATGGCCCCCGCCAGCGGCCTGACATGGCCTTCAACCGCTTCATCCGGGCAGCTTCTGACAAAAAACCAATCGGAGTGTTCGGCAACGGCGAACAGACCAGAGACTTCACCTACATTGATGATATTGTCCGTGGGCTCAGGCTTGCTGAAAACTCCACAAAGGGCCTCGTCATGAACCTTGGCGGAGGCAACCGCGTCACATTACTCCACGCCATTGAAACCCTTGCAGAAGTAATGGGCAGAAAGATAGAAATCAAGTTTTCCGAGAGTAAGCTGGGCGATGTACCCGACACCTGGGCATCAGCGGAACTGGCCTTCTCGGAGATGGGCTGGAAACCATCGGTCTCTCTTGAAAAAGGTCTCTCTCAGGAAGTCACCTGGTTGCTGTCATAGTTTCAACGGTAAAACTCCAGCTGTGTTCTGCGGCGATTGCTCCATCTGATTCCAGTATCTGAACATTCACAGTGTATTCACCATCCTGCAAAAATTCGTCCGCGGAAAACTGGATGATATTTCCATCAAGAGCAAACGCTGTCAGCTCTTCCATGAATTCGTTTCCCGACAGTATGGCCACCGCACTCCAGCCGGAGATGGTATCCTCAAAATCCGCGAAGAGCTGAAGAATCGGAGTATGGTCGTATACAGATTTTGATGGATAGACTGAGCTGAACACGACAGCCGGTCTTGGCAGAACATCTATTTCACAGCTTTCTGCAGTTTCATTCCCTGCTGAATCAACAGCGCAGACTTCAACTGAAACTGTCTCCCCGGAGAAAGGAAGAAAATCAACACTGCAGTTCCATATTGAATCTTCCCTTAAAACCAGCGTTGTGTTTTCCATTGTATCTACAGAAACCACTACTTTTTCTATTCCTGAGAACTCGTCGGTAGATTCAACCTCAATCAGTACCTTCATTGTTGAATAATCCACTTCAGCGGAATGGAAGAAAAGCTCTGGAGCAATACTGTCCGGATAGAAATCCCACTGAAGAGTCTCCAGAAGCTCTCCGCTGCTCAGGAATATCTGTACGGAACCATCGGCAAAGAACTCACCTTGAGAAAGAGTTTCAAAACACCACAGGTTCTCCTCCTTTTCAGGAAAGATTACAATTTCACCGGACTGAAGATAAATGTCTCCGGTTTCCAATGTATCCGCTGCAGTTGCAAAACTGAATTCCTGTGGCATACTCCTCTGATATCCTGTTGGACTCAAAGAGTGAACAGCAAGCATTTCCGGCTCAAAGGAAAGCCCAAGATCAAATGTTCCTCCCTCTTCATCAACATGCCAGCCGTGCATGTAAATCCAGAACACCGCTGAAAAATCGGGTTCTTCAAGTGAGATGCTTTCACTGGAAGTGGGTGAAGTGGAGTTTGATTCAAGTTCAGACATGCCGTCCAGCAACCTGTTAGCGTTATGATCCTTGAAAAGGAATAGATCCATATCAAGCCCGGGCTGGTCGGAGGTGCTTTCAATACTCAGGCTTCTCTCCCCGGCGGGAATTCTGAAGGGCCCGAGAATCTGCACCGCTGAAAGAGGATCGTCCGGATCGTCCTGCTGAAGCTCCAGATCCTGATAGTGCATGATCCAGCCTGTGTTGCCGTCGCTGCCTGCAAAGCTGCTGTCAGGAGTACACAAAGCAGCAATCGGCTCTCTGTCTTCCGCATGTCTCTGAAGCCAGAGAGAAGCATCTGAAATCACCTCATCAGCATCAGAATGCCGTAAGAAGCTGAATTCGCGCCATGTAAAAAAACTGCTTCTGTTATCAAGAACGGCGAAACAGGTATCTCCCGGCTCCGGGATGAAAGGATGCCTCACTGCATTGCAGTTAAGCCCGTTTCTGTAATCTCTGAAGTTTTCCGTATTCATGAAAAGCATTTCCCCCTGAGATTCCGATTGCCGCCATGGAATCCAGCTCCTGCCCCGGAATAAATTGCTGCCGGATGAATCACTCAGAGAGTAAAGAGTTCCGGCGAAGTAAGAAACAGGAAACAGCCTGCCTGAAACGGAAATTCTCCGTGAAGAATCCGATTCAGGGAGTGATATTATCTGTTCAGACGGGATGATGCACGGTACTGTATAACTGATCCGGTAAGACTTCTCCTCTGTAAACGAAATGTTTGTGCTGCCGGCAGATCCAAAAGGGGAAACAATGTCTACGGTATACCCTCCATTTGGCTCCCAGCCCGGGAAGAAGGTACACTTTCCGGTTTCATCAGTGTAATTAAATTCGGAAACAGAATTGGCATTTTTCCAGTGTGATCTTATCATAACCATGGCTCCATCAACAGGTACACCGTTCGGGTCAGCAACTGATATCTCCACCTGTGCGGTATGAGTATATCCCGAGTCACTGTCCATATAACCTGAGCCCGGTGGTACAAGAACGCTGCCGGTTACAGGCCACACTTCACCATCCGGTCCAAAGGCTGATATGGTTGAAATGTTTTTGCGGGCATGGTTCACTCCCTCGCCTGATACCCACAAGTTGCCGATTCCGGAAATACCGTAGTTTATATCCCAATGATTCCATCTTCCACTTCCCGGATCAAGATAGTGACTCCACTGATGGTCCTCACCCCGGCACCCCACCACATACGCGGGAATGAAAAAGGTCCGGCACAATGCTGTCTGCAAAATGGATTGCTCTCCGCAGGATCCGTAAGCTTTTCTGTAAATAATCATTGGTTGCAGATCGTTTGTCATGTACCCGAAAGACATCAGACCCTCAGGCTGGGAATGAGACTGGAAATTGCAAAGTCTGATAACGGCTTCCTCAAAGGTTCCCGCATCCGTTATTCGATCTTCAAGGGTTCTTCCAGACAGAGTGTCCGATGGGATGAATTCCCTCCAGAAAACATGATCAGGCGATACTCCGTACAGGCTGTCAGACTCATAATTCAGCCACTCCCTGTATGAAGAGGACTCTGTATCTCCTGAAGTGTTCCAGTATTCAGCATCAATCCTGGCGGGGGTTTCGAACAAAATTCTCGGGTGAACCACAAACCGGTAATAGTTCTCCCGCGATACTTCCGTCCACCCGTCCTCAGCGGTTTTCAGACTGCATACAGTCCCGTCTTCACAATCGCGTAAACTAACGTAGTCAAGTTTCTCAGCCATTTCGTAAATTGCCGAAGCGTTAACGGTAAAAAGGTCACTGTCTCCATTCTTGAGCATTGCTCGCAGAACATCAACAGGTGTATGCGCGATACAGTAGGCAATCTCGTCACGATATATGGGCTCGGCATCTATGATCGCCCGTGAGAATTCGATCACTTCCCGTCTGCCGGATGGCGAGCGGAAAACTGAATAGGGTGAAAAATACCTCGAATAGTAATCGTCAATATCCGAAACAGCACTGTTCGGCTCGAACTTCCATGAAAATTTCTCCAGGTACAATGAGCTTTCGTCAAAGACATTCTCTTCCAGTTTAAAACAGGTCAGAAATCCTCCTGAGCTTCCGACAACAAGCTCATCTGTACCATCGCCGTCCATATCAAAGAAAGTCGGAACCGAGTATTCTCCAACATCTATATTGCAGAATTCCGAATTCTCAGTGCAATCCACCCAGTTTCCGCGACTGTTCATAGAAAAGTATCTGATATCGCCATCCCTTGAGCCGAATACCAGACCGTTTCCCCAGACGGCAGGAGCTCCTGAAGGGATAAGGGGAATACTGTCAACTCTGATCCAGTTCCCTGTAAACCAGCCCTCATTGCCGAGAAGAAAGAAAACTTCACCCTCCCGTGTTCCCGCTATCAGATCAGGGAATACATCCCCGTTAACCGAAGTAAGAGCCAGCGAAGGGTAAGTACCGGGAATCTGTGGAATATCCATAACACGAAGAGAATCAGCGCTCCGGTCGACTTCATAAATAATACCGTTCCGTGTTCCGCAGACAAGAAGAGTGTCTCCACTGAGATCAACAACGACCGGAGATATGTTAAGAAGCAGCTCTTCTGATCCGGCAACACCTGCAGCCGTCCACTCCGGAGACTCTTCAGAATTTGATGTATAGAAGCTCAAACCGTTCTGCTGAGTTCCCACTGCCGCAACCAGTACGGAATCACTTGAAAGGAACAGTGCCGGTGAACTGAAGGCTCCGGGATTCATAGGAAACGCGCTGCGACTTACAGAGGAAAACGAAAGAAAGCAGGGCGTATCAATGGTACCCCAGTTTCGGTAGATGAGAATATTCCCCGCCTCAGTTCCAACAACAAGATCGGCAAGGCCGTCTCCCTCCATATCGCACAGAGCGGTACCTGTAACACCGCTGACGGTAAAACCCTCAGTCACAAGGAGTGCGGAATCTCCGCCGTAAAGAGTCAGTACACCTTCATCACTCAGAAAGGAGGAGTCAGGGCTGCCGTCGTTATTCATGTCCATGGTTGTTCTCAGCTCTATGGAATCCGCAAACCCTGTGAATTCCACCCAGTCAGGGGCGATGAAAGCTCTCAGGAGAGAACCGGACTCTTCACCGGTAAGAACCAGATCTTCAAGTCCATCTCCATTTACGTCTGCAAAGGCAGGTGCTACCGGCAACTCGTTGATTACATCTTTGTAAAGCAGGTCGGTAAATCTTACCGTCAGATCCTCCTTGAGCCAGTCAGCACCCAACTCAACTGCCAGCGCCGCTGGATTAGGCAGCGCATGGCTGAATCCAGCCAGCGGGCCAGGCGCAATTGTATTAACTGTGATAAAATCGCCGAGTCCTGTCGAGTCATCACAAACTGACCAGGCATAACCCCCGGGTGGAATCGGAATCAGGAAACTGTCTTCTCCCGGCAAAGCGGAAATTGTACCGGTGAACAGGAGAACAAGCGAGGTAAACATTCCTATGCCAACAATGCTTCTGTCTCTTAAATACAAAACAAACCTCCCGGTCTATTAACACTCATGAGAAAAGCTGACTGCAAGAAATACTGTATGCTCCTGCCTGAACTACGCATATGTCATCTCTTTAAGCTATGGATGAATTTTCAGTCAGCTGTCTTTTATCGCTTGAGCAGTGCTATATGGTTCCCTGTTATCCAGGCATTCCGTTTTCTCAAGCATCTTATACTCTTTGTCATGTTGTAACAATGTCATAAGTGCTGCTATATTGTTCCCGAGATAGCTTCAATGCTGCCCTGTGAATTACGTCATTCCCGGGAGTATGCGCGACACATCTCTATCATACATTTTTCAACACCGGAAAAGAATTGGAGATACAAAAATGAAATCATTCATATTCATGATTCCTGCCATCCTGCTTTTCGCCTGCGGTTCAAATGACTCAGAAGAGGAAAACAGCACACCGGAAATCGCCGATGAAGAAACTATCTCGGAAGAAGTCCTGATTAATACCGAAGCCGACAGCGACATGCTGTATATCCTTCGTGATGGAAGTGCCGGACTGTTCGAAATCGGAATCATCCGTGAAACAGTTGAAGAACTTGCTCTTGAGTACGGCAATGTGGAAATTGCGAAGATAGATCTGATGACGGAAGGAATGCCGGCTCCTGCTCTGCAACTGACTTTCAACAATTCAGAAGCCATTATCCTCCACTCAGATGAGGGTTATTCTTCAATATACGCGATTGAAGTTTATTCGAACCTGTTTGCCACGCAAGACGGAATTGGTGTCGGCTCAACCTATGATGATCTTGAGAACAATTACTCATTTGGCGGTGTAGCAAGGAGCGACGAAGGCGAGCCTCTTGTTATCGTCCGGGAAGCCGGAATGTCGTTTGTAATTGAACCCGGAGACTGGTGGAAGCGGGGAGATGTTGTAGGAGAAGTTCCGGGCGATGCCAAAGTTACAGCAATATTTCTCTGGTAATCGGCAATACCCGAAGACCCCTCCCTGCTGAAATGTCATATGTGTCCAACTAGAAAGGATATCTGATGAAGTTCTTTTTCCTGCTGACTCTGCTGTTTACTGTACATACATCGGCTCTGGCTGAAGCTGAAGCTGAGTTAATCATACTGGACAACGGTCTTCGCGTCATTCTTGAGGAGATGCACTTCTCCCCCACAGTTACCGTACTGATTCAGTATCAGGTGGGAGCCATAAATGAAACCGCTGAAATTTCCGGCATCAGCCATTTTACTGAACACATGATGTTTAACGGCACACCGGACATGCCGGGATCCGGATTCTGGCAGCTTGTGCAGAAGAATGGAGGCCGGGCAAACGGCGGAACCGGAACTGACCAGACCACATACTTCCTCTACTTCCCCGCTTCTAAACTGGAAGAGGGCCTCAGAATAGAAGCAGACCGCATGCAGAACTGCCTGATGGATTCCACTGCCATCGCCCAGGAAATAGGCGTCGTCATGGACGAGTGGCGGCTTTATCAGGATTCTCCGGACGGAACTCTTTACTGCAAGGCAAATGAACACTTTTATGGAGATCATTCCCTGTCCAGAACAATTCTGGGTACCAGTGAGACCATTGCTTCTTTCAACAAAGAAATGGTAACGGATTACTACAAAACCTGGTATACCCCATCTAATGCGATTCTTACTGTTGTTGGAGACTTTGAAAGAGACGAGACTCTTGCTCTGATTGAAGAATACTTCGGTGTCATTCCCTGTGACGAAGCCCCCGAGGACAATGTTCCTGTTATTACAGAATGGGATTTCCCCGAGAGAGTGGATTTCGATTTCCCAGCGGAATCAGACAGGTTCCTGCTGTATTTCCGGGGGTGTGAAAGTACCAGTCCGGATATTCCGGCACTTATGCTTCTCAGCAGCTACTTCAGCAGTGGAAGAATCGGCTGGATAGAGCAAGACCTCATAAATACAGGAATCCTCACTTCCGGATACGCTTCCAGACCTTCCGGCACAGGCTGCAAGCCGTTCACTTTTTCAGGCAATGTCCAGAATGGGGTTTCAGCGGACAGTGCAATTGAGCTGATGACTGCTGAGGCATACAGACTCACAGAAGAACCCATAGGAGATGACCATCTCTCCCTTCTCCAGAACTACCTCATCGGCCGGGAGGTCATGAACAGTAATACCCCGCTCGACAAGGCATACAGGCAGACATACAATCTGTCCGGATATGATCGTCTGAACGCATACGAGGAAATGCTGGATGAGATGGCAACCCTGACTCCAGAGGAGATACAGGAGGTTGCCGCCAGATACTTCACCCCGGAAAGACTCATGGTTACTGTGCTTCATGCTACTGAAGGCGGAGAAACGGCAAGACATACCTCTTCTGAAGGCACCACTTCGACTGATGTCCCGGAGATAACAGACTGGAGTGGCTTGAACCTTAACCCTGATGAATTCGAACTGCCGGATCACTCGGTTTCAGAGGGTGCAGAACGTTTTCAACTCACAAACGGATTAACCCTTCTCGTAAAAGAAGATCACAGCTTTCCCATTGTGGAAATGATTGTAACCCTCCCCATGAGTGACAGACAGACCGAACAGGAAAAAGCAGGGATCAGCAGTCTTACTTCAGAGCTTATGCTCCGGGGTACAGAGGAACTCGATTACTCAGAGTTCCACGAACGGCTTGCCGCCTTCGGCTCGGGAACATGGCTTTCTCCAGGCGTCAAATACACTATGGGTAATGTTTACGGACACAGCGATTACGTGGAAACCTACTTCACCTCTCTGTCGGATCTGCTTATCCGTCCGGCACTAAGGGAAGAGGATTTTCAGAGTGTTAAAGACAAGGCAATGGGCCGACTCATGTTGCAGAATGAACGACCATTCTATGTATTCTATATGGCCATGGACGAGATACTGCTTGAAGAGGGAAACAGCCGTAACGCGGACAGCACCAGTCTGGCTGATCTCACCCACTCGGATGTTGCGGAATGGTGGGAAACATGCGTCAGACCGGATGGCACTGTTCTTGCCGTTGTGGGAGACATCACTCCGGAACAAGCCCTTGCTCTCACAGAACAATACTTCGGGACATGGCAGAATCCAAATTCTCACCTTCCTGAAATTGTTGAATACCAGTTCAGCATTGCCCCCGGAGACACCATCATTACAACCATGCCGGGCAAGATCCAGATAGCTGAAGCTGTAAGCTGCATGGCACCTTCATTTGAATCCGGGGATTACATTCCCTTTGTTACCATGAGCAGAATTCTGGGAGGCGGAATCGGTTCCAGACTGGGCCAGAGCATCAGGGAAACCCAGGGACTTGCCTATGTTGTTGGAAGCATGTGTGACGGCACATCAAACAGTTTCTCCACCGGCTCCCGATTCCTGGCATACCTCTCAACCGGCGCTGACATGGCTCGCAGAGCTCTGGATGCTGCCGTTTTAGAGTGTGAGCTGATAACAGAAGAGGAAGTCCTTGAAGAGGAACTTCTTCTGGAGCAATCACGGGGACTGGGGCGCCATGCCCTGTCATACGACAATTATGACTCTGTTGCGAGATACCTCTCCACCACAGAGTTCCAGAACCTTTCGCTTACAAGGGATGTGGACAATCTGGAAACCGTTCTTTCCCTCAATATCAGCGACATTCAAAGAGTCGCAGAAAAATACTTCACCGGAGAATGGTTCATCTCTGTTGCTGGTGGTGTTGATCAGAATATGGAGCCTCTGGAATAAAACAACGCATATACCGGAAAGAATCAGCACCGCAGTTTGACTGTGGTGCTGATCTTTATACCAGCCTTTCAGTTTTTTCTGAAACTGTATGCGACTTCCCCTTCTCAGGATTAAAGGAAAAATGCGGAACTGGGCTGTTTAAGTCACCATCCATTGCTGAATGCTCTAAGTTAATGTTATGTTAAATGTTATGATGTTGCGAAAGCATAACCTCGGGGTATCAATGATAATGCTGAGCATCAGGGTGAAACGGGGGAGCACAATACAAGAAGCGGAATGTTGGGGGGACTGTGATGAAAGCTGCGGGATTGGTTATTTTCCTGATGTTAGTGTTGATTCTTTCTCAGGCTGTTGCGAGTACAGCCACCCAGACCGACTGGTTCGGCGGTGACGGTATTCCAGGCCCTGTTATTGAATGGGGTGACACATTCGATTTCGAGACCTGTATTTACTGGTCAGGAAGCTCGGATGATCTGCTGCTGGATACAGGTATCCTCAATGTGCCAGTTGAGCATACAGTTGACAGCGAATTTGAACATGTCACTTCTGTATATGCTGCGGATATTGATGGTAATGGCGATATGGATGTACTTGGCTCAGCGGGCAGCTATGACGATGACATCAACTGGTGGGAAAACATTGATGGCACCGGTCTCAGCTGGATCAAGCATAATGTTGGCAGCAGCCTGGATGGTCCAAGGTCGGTTTACGCCGCGGATATAGACGGTGATGGTGATATGGATGTGCTGGGCGCGCTTAAATATGCAGATGATATAATCTGGTGGGAAAACAACAATGGCTCCGGTACATCATGGACCGAACATATGATAGACGGTGACTTTGATGTTGCCATTTCTGTTTACGCCGAGGATATCGACGGCGATGGTGATATGGATGTGCTGGGTGCGGCTGAAGGAGACTATGATATAACCTGGTGGGAGAACGACAACGGCTCCGGCACCAGCTGGACTGAACACACCGTTGACGACTCCTTCAGCGGTGCCCGGTCGGTTTACGCTGAAGATGTTGACGGCGACGGCGATATGGATGTACTGGGAGCAGCCAGGTACGCCGATGATATCACATGGTGGGAAAACAACAACGGCTCCGGCACCAGCTGGACTGAACATACTGTTGACGGCCTTTTCGACAGTGCCTATTCGGTTTACGCCGAGGATGTTGACGGTGATGGTGATATAGATGTGCTGGGTGCAGCAGCTCTTGCCGATGATATCACCTGGTGGGAGAACAACAACGGCTCCGGCACAAGCTGGACTGAGCATACTGTTGATGGAGACTTTAACTATGCCTGTTCGGTTTACGCCGAAGATGTCGACGGCGACGGTGATATGGATGTGCTGGGCGCAGCTAACGGTGCCTTTGATATCACATGGTGGGAAAACGATGACGGATCCGGTACATCATGGACCGAACATACCGTTGACAATAACTTCAGCTTTGCTATCTCGGTTTACGCCGAGGATATTGACGGTGATGGGAACATGGATGTGCTGGGGGCAGCTTACGATGCCGGTGATATCACCTGGTGGAAGGTAATCGGGTATTCTCCGGAAGGCTCGCTTCAATCCAGCATACTGGATATTCAGGAAAGCCCCTGCTGGCAGAGCATCGACTGGACCTGCAGTGAACCCTCCGGGACCAGCGTAGCATTCCAGGTAAGAGCATCAGATAATTCCTCAGCCATGGGATCCTGGTCGGATCCACTCACAACACCCTGCAACCTGGATGGAATCCTGACAGACGGAGACAGCCTTTTTCAGTACAAAGTCCTTTTCACAACTTCAGATCCTGATTCAACGCCTGTGCTTGATGACATAACGGTAACATGGGGTATGCTGGGAATAGAACATGAATCAGACGCTGGATCCAGTGTGCTGTCTCTGCACAGAGTACAACCCAATCCGGCTTTTGGTCATGCCTCACTGACCTTTACACTCCCTGTGAACTCCAGAGCTGAGTTAACAGTATTCGATCTGACCGGGCACGTAGTCCACTCAATCAGCGGTGAGTACGAGCCGGGAGTACATGAAATACGGCTGGATGACCTGGACTCCGGTGTATACCTTGTCAGGATGAGTTCAGGTGATTTTATAGATACGCAGCGTTTCGTCATGATTGATTAAGAGCCGGACGAATCTCCCGAGGGCCGTCGCCTGCCGCGAAAACCCGCAGGCAGTCTCCGTCTTCCCAGGATGATGAATTGACCGGGGGATACACATCATTACTCATTTTGTATCCCCCGGAAAATATATTTCCGAATGTTTCAGCTTTTTCTGAAACTGTATGTATGCTTCCCTTTCTCCGATATCCAGAACATATCGCCTTGAGTCATACCACTGATAATCTTCTCTTCACTCATGTGATGATCGCTGAAGGACACAATACCGTCCGGCCTGAGAGTCCTCCGCATTTCTTTAAGAACCGCTTCTGGATCTCCCAGCAGGTGAAAAACATCATAGAAAAGAACAACATCAATAGTTTCATCGGGAATTCCGGTTGAACAATCGGAGCAGACAGTAGTTACGTTGTCCAGCTTCAGGCTTGACGCTTTCTTTCTGACAGCATCCAGCGCAAGCTGAAGTATGTCCTGCGCGTAAACCTTTCCGCCTGGCCCGACTGATTCAGAGACAAGGAAGGTGTAACTGCCGTGCGCGCATCCAAAATCAAGCACATGATTCCCGGGCCTGATATCCACTTCCTCAAGAATCCTGTCTCTGGGGCGCACCAGATCCCTGCATCTCAGAAAAAACGACATGATGTGGAATGCCGCACTCGGCATCGGCCTGTTCACGCACTGCCTCCTTTCAAACAACCTTCTACCGGAATACGCTTCTCAGTATCCCATTTCCATAGTCAATGACAATTCTTCCGTATCGAGGATGAAGCAGGCATCATCATAATCCGGTGGTCCGGATATCCCGCCTCTGACACCGTTGGATATGCTGTAGCCCTCAGTTGGATGCCCGAAGAAATTCTTGTTGTGCTCTCCGTCTCCGTTTTCATCGTGAAACGATGACACCGCATATTCACCAAACGGAAGATCTGCGAATACGAACCGAACAGACTCCCCTTCAATAGTTGACATTTCACTCCTGAAAGCACAGTCCATATCTCTGAGGAAATCATCATCCGATGCCCACAGCGCCAGTCGAACACTTCCATCACAGTTCCTCAAACCGTCAATGGTAATTGTTATAGTTCCAGTCTGTTCCTCTTCCCCTGCTTCACCAAAAACTGTCACCGGCATAAGAATGAGAGCCAGTAACGCTCCCTGAATCACTGTTCTCGTTTTCATATCATTCCTCTTTTCCATTGGAGTCTTCGTGTGCTTTATTTGCCTTAATCACTGCATGGTTTATTGTGAATCACCTCCCCTTCTGCGGAAGTCGGCATATAGAGTACAGACTTAATCACGGAATCGCGCTCCACTATAAAAGAACATGCTCATGTTAATTGCAGGCTCTTCGAGGTGAAATGATTTGCTGTCTGCCGCATTTACAAACCTTTCGCTTTTTTGAGAGCAATTTTCTTAAACCATTTGAATTTTTTAAGAACGTTGAAGAAGGGAACAGGTATTATCTCCCGGCTTGCTTTTCTTTGTGTTTTGCTTCTGATTTTTCCCAATGTTGCCAATTCTTTCCCGGCATTTTCTACAGCTTGATGACTTGCAATGATTTTCGGATACTTCTTCTCTTTTTCAGAGTTCAAGCCATGGCCTGCAAGTTTTCCTGATCGTCGTATAATTGTACCAACATGAGGTGCATCCATAAATCTTGAGAAGGTTTTAAAGTATGTAACCACACTTTTTGATGTTTCATCCTCAAAATTATCACAACACATTATAGTTACAAATGGTTTCGAACATATTTCTTTGTTGACATGATGAAAAAACAATCCACTCTCAGACAATCTGATTTCACTGCTCTCACCAGTCACATTCATTCGGTCAATAAATACTTTCATTAACCCTGACATGTTGAAAACGTAAATTGGTGTAGCGTAAATTATTATATCAGCTTTGCGCATTTTGTAGAAAACCATTGCGATGTCATCTATTTCTTCATAGATGCATTTTGAGAGGTGTTCTTCGATGCGGCATACACCACATCCCCTGCAAATCTTAATATCTAATTCCGCAAGCGCGATTTCTTCACAGGTTGCTCCTTTTTGTTTTGCTCCTTCGAATAACTTATCAATGAGAAAATGTGTATATCCTGCGGTACCGCGATGACTTCCGTTGATTGCAAGAATTTTCATTATGGATTCAACCATTCTCTTTCAAATCAGTCTTCTTCCGCCTTCTCAAGCTTCAACAACTCGCCCGCGAATGATTTATTCGCCGTTCTGATGTACTGCTCGGGAGGAACAATCGGTTTCTCAAGTTTTGCCTGTGTCTTGTCGGATATTCGCCCGCCGGTTACCACTTCCCCGCCGGCTTTCTGCAAAAGCTTTTTGTAATGATGAAGAAAGGGTTTGAGAATCGGCATTGGATTCGCGAGCAGTCCGCCTCCGTCTCTGTAAATTTCCGCAGTAATCCTGCTGCCGGCATTTCTCGCAACTCTTTTGAAAAGGAGTTTTAGAACCTGGAAATGCGCCATTTCGGGAAATCCGCAGTTGGAAATCACAACAAATCCCGGTGAGTGTCCCGTCCTCTCAGAATGCTTGCACTCACCGTTCTCATCCTTATCAAAAAAGGGCTCCAGCCGGGGAATCATCCTGTCCATGAAATTCTTCATTATCCCCGTTACATTATCAACATAAAGAGGTGTTGCGAAAACAACGATATCCGACGAAAACTTTTCCAGCAGTTCTTCCATATCATCCCGGACAACGCATTTCCCCGGTGTCTTCAGCCAGCAGGCAAAACATCCTCTGCAGTACCCTATATTTTTCTCAACCAGAAGAATGTTCTCGGTTTCAGCTCCCGCCTTCTCCGCTCCGGCAAGGAAATTCTCAACCATGATGTGTGTGTTGCCGGCAGAGCCACGCGGACTTCCATTGAATGCAACGATTTTCATCTTTTCTCCTTCTACTGTGAATGACTCTATCTTAACGGTGTAAAGATACAACCAATCTTAACATTGTCAAGATGCATCTTTTTTTGTAGATTCGTATTCATGACAGGAAGCGAGAACAGTGGCTGAAACAGGCAGAACTGACAGGTACCATCACGGTGACCTCAGACAGACTCTTATGAACAACTGTCTGAAAATGATAGAAGAGAAAGGTGTTTCCGGCTTCACCCTCCGGGAGGTCGCCAGAATATCAGGAGTCTCTCCTGCTGCCCCGTATCATCATTTTAAGAGCAAAACTGAACTGCTTGCAGCAGTCGCTGTTATGGGCTTCGAGATGCTCAATGAAGCACAGCGGAAAATATATGAACAATATGATGACCCCGTGTTAAGGCTGAGTGCTCTGGGAAAGTCATATGTGATGTTCGCGGTGAATCACAAGATATACTTCCATGTGATGTTCAGAGCAGACAGTGAAGTGCTGTGGAAAAACAGGCAGGTAATGAATGTAGCGAACCAGGCTCTCAGCTATCTTGAAAACACCATTCGTGAATTGTTCCCAAAGACGGCGGCAGACGACGACAGTCATTTCCGGGCAACTGTGCTGACATGCTGGTCAAAGGCTCACGGCCTGGCTTCTCTGTGGGTGGACGGCCCGTTAAAATCAGTTGAATCCGGCAAACTTGATCTCAATAAACTGGTCGATCTCATTTTCAGCCGGTCTGTATTGCACTGAGAATTCTGACACTCTGAAACTCACGTGCAATTACTCTTCATCTACACAACACTTGGATTTCCGCGTGAAGACTCTATTGCTGCAGGTTATTACGAACGACTTATATCTAATAACCCTGTGACCCTTAAGGAAGCTTTACGCTGACTTCATTGCTCCAGGAAGTGCCGCCGCCTTCGTTGGTGGTCTTAAGGGCATAGTACCAGGTGGCACCTGGCTGGAGGTTCTCATCAAAATATGTGGTAGTGGTGTTTTTGTCTATAACAAAGAGAACAGTGGCAGAACTGGTATTGTCCTTTATACCTGACGAGGAAGAACGGTAAAGAGTATAGCTGGTAAAATCGGAGTCGGGGCACATTGTCCAGGAAAGCTTGGCTGTAGTGGAACCACTGGCTACCCCGGTAAGGGCCGAAGGAGACGGGTCATCGGGACCAAAGGGGTTGTCAGGTCCACAGGCTGAAATCAGAGCTACCGCTGCGGCAAAAACAACAAGTCGTTTCATAACAACCCCCTTTAATAAGTTACTTAGTCAGTAAAATCGTTCTCATCTCTGGCATTAAGTTTGTACTCGTCGTAGGAGTAAAATACAACACCAATGATCTCACTGTATGTATCACCAATGGAAGTAGAAAAACTATGCAGTTTTACCATGCCTTCACCTGAACCATCATCTACCATGAATTCACCATAGCTGTTTGGATCAGTGGTAACCGTCACATTGGAGACAGATGCAAACACACCCTCCCACTTCTCAGATGCAATATCCACAGAGCTGATCTGTTCAGGGGCGGGAATGGCATGACCTGCTTCGTAAAAGTCCACAGACCCGACCACAACTTCAGTAAGACCGTAAAACTCCTGTACCTCTCCGGAAACCACAACGCTGTCTCCGCGCTGCAGATTATCCATAACACCGTCGTATCCAAAGAGAACCAGGCCTGACCACTCTCCACCTGACGGGTCTTCAATTGTAGCAAGCTGCGCATCAGTCACACTTGTATAAAATTCTCCTGCAGCTGCAGTAACTATTCCCGTAACTGTCACATCATCTCCGTCATAAGGAGATTCGTCAGCCTGACCCTGGATCTGGTAACAGGTAAGGACGTCTCCGCCGCCGCCGGTGGAGTCCGGTGTGGTTATGGTTGTCTCATTGCTCCAGGCTGTAAGCTGGGAGGTGTCAACTGTCTGAAGGGCATAGTAATAGGGTGTGCTCCAGGCAAGACCATCATCTGTGTGAGCAAGTGTCTCTTTTACAGTAATAGTAGCTACGAGAGTGGCGCTGGAAAGATTCGCTGCTATACCGGATGTCTCTGATCTGTACAGAACGTAGGAAGAAAAATCGTCATCAGGACACTCGGTCCAGGTAAGTGTAGCGGAGTTGTTGTTGCCCGCAGAAGCGGTAAGAGTTGATGCAGTGGGATTTGTTCCGCCCTCCTGAGGATTGCCTTCATCATTGCCGCATGCCGCAGCGAGAAGAATGGCCATGAGAACTGCGGTAATCGTTAAGAGGCGACGAGTCACTTTTTCTCCTTCCGGTGTGTATGGTTCTGCTTTATTTGCTGTAACCTGATAGGCACTTTTACCTAACTGATAATTATAATTGACTCTACCGAAAAATGAAATGGAGAAGAAATGTTCTTTCTACTGTCTGTTGTATCAGGACTCCTGCCTCCCGTGGCTCCTGAGATTCCCCATGAGATAACCGCCCACGGGCACACCCGTGTCGATGACTACTACTGGCTTGGAAACATTGAGAATCAGGCTGTACTGGATTATCTTGAGGCCGAAAACCTTTACGCGGATTCCATGATGGCCAGCTCGGACGATCTCATTGAAACCATTGTTATGGAACTGCTGGACAGAATATCGGAGGATGAGGCCTCAATTCCATACTACAGAAATGGTTACTGGTACCGGTACGAGTACCGCCCCGGTCAGGACTACAGTGTCAACATGCGTCGTCGTCATCCGGACGGAGAACCCGAAGTTCTGCTTGATGAAAACATCCATGCCGAGGGTCATGACTATTTTGAGGTGGAACTTCTTTCTGTCAGCCCCGACAACCGGACAATGGCATGGGCTTACGATACCACAGGCGGTCACTGGAACACACTGATATTTACAGATATTCACACCGGCGACACTCTGGGTATGGTGCGGAATGCCTCGGGGAACCTGGCCTGGGCGGCAGACTCAAGAATGGTCTTCTACGGTTTGAATGATGCTACCGGTAGAACAGACCGCATAATGAGACAGACCATTGGCTGTGATGACCAGATCTGCGTATACACCGAAGATGACCTGACATTCTGGCCCTGGGTATCCAACTCACCGGACAGAAAGTGGATCCTGCTTGGAACATCCAGCTCGCTGGAATCCGAGTACAGAGTTCTTTCTTCTGACACCCCTCTCGATTCAATGACCCTTGTACATCCAAGAACAGAGGATCTGGAATACTACATCTACGCTGCTGATTCCGTATTCTTCATTGAAACAAATCTCAATGGAGAGAACTTCTCCGTAATGAGAGTATCTGCAGATGATCCCGGTATAGACAACTGGGAAACTGTTATTCCCCACGACGAGAATACTCTTATAGAAAATGTTGACGTGTTTGATAACCTTCTTGCTGTAACCATTAGAAGCGACGGTCTGAAAAAACTCTACATCGCGGATCGAGTCACCGGTGAAGGATATTTCGCCGATCTTGGAGAAGAGGCGGCCACTTTCTACACATCTGCCAACTACTCCCCCGACGCGGACTCAATACGACTGATCTACACTTCACTTACTGCTCCATGGTCTACAATCTCCTACCAGATATCTTCAAATACTGTTAATGTACTCAAGACCCGGTTTGTCGGAGAAGATTTCAATCAGGATCTTTATGAAAGCAGAAGGGTGATGGCTGTTGCTTCAGATGGCATTGAAATTCCCATAGGTATGGTTTACCGGAAAGATCTCTTTGTTGAAGGAGAAAACCCCCTGCTTCTTTACGGTTACGGCGCATACGGAATAAGCCTTGATCCAATGTTCAGCTCCGGCGTCCTCTCTCTGCTGGACAGGGGCTTCATCTACGCGGATGCCCATGTAAGAGGCGGCAGTGAAATGGGCAGGAACTGGTATGATCAGGGCAGACTTATGAACAAGATGTACAGCTTTACGGATTTCATCGCCTGCGCTGAGTATCTGCGAGACAACAGGTACTGTAACCCCGACCTGATCTTCGCCATGGGGGAAAGCGCCGGAGGGTTGTTGATGGGAGCTGTAACCAATATGCGCCCGGATCTATGGCATGGAGTTATCGCGGGCGTTCCCTTTGTGGACGCTCTCACAACCATGCTTGATCCCACAATTCCCCTGACAACAGGAGAATATGGAGAGTGGGGCAACCCCGCAGAGAGTCTGGAAGCCTATGAGTACATTCTCTCTTACTCTCCGGTGGACAACATCGCTGAAGCTGATTACCCGGTCATGTTTGTTTTTTCGGGAGTAAATGATTCTCAGGTGGGTTACTGGGAACCGGCCAAGTGGGTTGCCGGCATCCGCCGTGCCAACACAGGAAACAATCCTGTGATCTTCCGTATCAATATGGGTTCAGGTCATGTTGGGGCTTCCGGGCGTTACGGCTGGCTGGCAGATACCGCTGAAAAGTATGCTTTTCTGCTGAATCAGGCTGGAATCACCGACTGATCATACCTCTTTACAGCTTCTGTTGCGCCCTGTTTCCTTTGCCTTGTACATAGCGAGGTCAGCTCTTTTCAGGAGAGATTCTGCGGTGTCCCCAATTCGGTTTTCGGCAATTCCCAGTGAAATTGTAATTGGCGGCAATTCTCTGCCGTCACCGGTTACAACACGCTCTGAAGCAATGGTCTTCCTTAATCTCTCCGCTACAATCCAGGCCAGTTCAATATTGATTCCGGCAAGCATAATCACAAATTCTTCACCGCCATATCGGGCACTGAGATCTGTGGGTCTAAGGGAAAGAAGAATTGTTCTGGCAACCTGAGCAAGAACGTCATCACCTGCATCGTGCCCGTACTGGTCGTTAAACTCTTTGAAATGATCCACATCAAACATTATGACGCAAAAGGGTCTTTCGCTGCGAATATGCCTGTTGATGAGTCTTGGCAGCTGCATATCCAGCCATCTGCGATTATGCATACCTGTAAGGGAATCCACCATGGCATCCCGCTGAAACCGTTTTCTCAATCGGATGTTTTTGAGTAATGCCTCATCCGATGAACGCATTCTTTCTGAAAGAAGAAGAAGCATGTTACAGGCAAAAGCATGTGACTCGGAGATTATCCTCCAGAATGCAGTCTCATCCACTTCAAGTACGCGACTGCCTTCCACTGCCACCACATAGGCTGTTGTGGGACTGTCATCAATAACGGAAAGTTCTCCCACTGTTTCACCCTGATTAAGAACAGCAATCGGATCGCTTCCCGGATACTCAAGAAAAACTGCCAGCTTCCCGGACAGGATGAGGTAAAGATTCTGATTGCTCTGACCTGCTCGAAGAAGAACCTGCCTTCTCTTGAGATGAATTATCGGGCAGTTTACCAAAGCATCAATAGCCGCGTCTGAAGAAACTCTTCTGAGAATGAAGAGGGTCTCCATGTCCTTCTCTGTGAATCTGGTTTCCATGTGCACCTCCCCGCAGAATATGCACTAAATACTGCCGGAAACCACCCTGAACCTTCCGTCGGAGCCCTCAAAGCCCGGTCTGGTCGAGTGCAGTACAACCAGAAGGGAATTATCATCCGCCGGATTGCTGTACACGGCGGCAATAGAGTAATCAAAATTCATTCTGTACGGTTCCGGAATCTCTTCTTCACTGAAAAAGAGATGTTCTTCACCGCCTTCCGTGACATGAAGCACGGGAGTTACAGGAGAGGGAAACCAGTCAGGGTAGCTCTGCTCCATGTCCACTGGAAGAGTTGAGAGAGTCAGTATTATCTCACTACTGTTGTAGCTGGGACTGTAACTCACAAGACAGAAAACAACTGTGTCTCCCTTAACACCAAGATCGGTCACTGGATGGTAAACAAGAAGATTACCGGTGTTCCCCAGGTCAATACCATAAGCGCAGTAGATGTCCTCAATCCGTTCTCCAACCGACACAATGTCAGCTGCTTCAGGCAGTTCATCCATATATTCACTCCATACATGTCTGAAACCTTCCTCAGGCAGAGAAGATTTCGTATTAAGTATCTCCACCTCAATCCATTGAAAACCGCTGCCATCCTGAACACCACCCGTTTTCCAGGCGGCATATACCCCGTCCACGGAAAATCCCAGCAATCGGAAGAATGCCTGGTCAGCAGACAGTGCCGGTAAGCTGATTACAAGCAGACATACAGACATCCAGACAGTGCTCATTCTCAATTTCATTTAAGCTCCTCAAACTTTCAGAGAACTCACTCAGTAAATACCTTCAAGCTATTGATTTGACATATACATCACGAATAACAATAAATACAGGAACGAAAAAGATTCTACTTCAATTCAGGAGGTTGCATATGAAATATCTGTCTTTCATTCCTGTATTCATAACTCTGGCTTTTGCAAACAACAATGGCTGCACTGAAACCGGCTCTGCAGTCAATCCGCAGGTTCCAGCCAGTGATGACATCACTCTCACGGTTGTGAATAACTGGACCGTGGCCGATCAGGTTATTGGTATTGATATTATCGAGGGATCTTCAATTTTCTATGTAAACGCGGTTTGCAACGAAGAGGATCTCCTTCGTGCTTATGATGCTTTAACGGGAATACCCACCGGTGTAACTATGCCACTTGCTCCCGCAAACATGTATGCATGGGGTGTCGCATGGAACAACAACCTCACCACTCCGGCATACTGTGTCAATGATTTTCTGAAAGACGATCTTTACTACCATGATGGTGTCTCTTCCTGGGTCACCGTACCTGATCCCGCCGGTGCCGATTCGCGGGGAATGGACTTTGACGGAACCGACTACTGGGAAACAGATGGAGCCGGAAATCTCTGGCGCTTTCAGCCCGGCGTAAGCCAGGAAAGCATAGCCATTCCTGAAGTCACCGAACAAATCAGTGGTCTCACTGTTTTCCCGCATGGCAGCAACCTTGGAATAGCAGTAACTACCTACGGAATCAACAACATCTACTTCTACCAGTGGAATGGCTCCACGATGGACTTCATGGCTTGCGCAGCATGTCCTGCCGGCAATGTTCACACATCACTGGGTCTTGCATATTCTGAAACGAACGAACACATTTACTGGACCTATTATGACACTTCAGGCAACTTCCACATTACAGAATTCTCTTTCTCGATTACTTCACTTGAACGTTCCAGCTGGGGAGCGATCAAGAGCAGTTTCTAAACAGGCTGAAGAACATCGCAAAAACAGCAGAGGGGGGGATGCCTTCCCCTCTTGCATCTTTCGGAAAGCTATACATGATCCTCAGAATCTGGCATTCTCCATATTATGAGAAGTAATTTGTTTCAATGGATATTTAGAGTTTGACACCTGTTCTAATAATGTTAATATTTAGGGTTGCTGAAATTTATCAGCACAGTATAGAAAGGGAATTGATTATGAGATATGTATTTTTTGTTCTCGCTTTCGCCGCACTTGCTTTTGCGGCCAACGATGGATGCACCGACACGAGCGTCGGTCTTAATCCTCCTTCCGGCAACGACGGAGTAGCGTTTTCCGTTATAAACGACTGGACACTGGCAAACAAGGCCCTTGGCATTGATGTCTTCGAAGGACCGGGTTTCTATGTACTGGGTGCTGACAATGTAAATGACTGGATTCAGGCTTTCGATGCAACCACCGGCGTACCCGCTGGTTCTCTTCCTCTGTCAGCCGCCAATGGATCATGCTTCGGTGTAGCGTGGAACAACGACCCAGACACAGACACTTACTACACAGACGACTGGGCCAGCTCAAACCTTTTCTACACCGAGGACTTCGGAGTATCCTGGACAACCGAACCCAACCCTGCTGGAAACAACGCAAGAGGCATGGACTTCGACGGAACCGATTACTGGACAACTAACGGCACTGGAGGAGGCATCTGGCGTTTCCTGCCCGGTACAGGTGCAGAAAACATCGCTACTCCTGAAATTCCTTCACAGCCCAGTGGTCTTACTGTATTCCCTTACGGCAGTAACCTGGGAATAGCTATTACAACCTACAATACCCACAACATCTATTTCTACCAGTGGAACGGCTCCACTCTTGACTTCATGGCATCCGCAGCCTGTCCTGTTTCGGGTATTGACGCTTCATACGGTCTCGCGTATGCTGCTACGAACGGACACATGTACTGGAGCTACAGAACCGGCACGGCATATCACATAGCTGAATTAACGTTCACGATAACTTCACTTGAGCGTACCAGCTGGGGATCAATCAAGAACAGCTTCTAGACAACTCAAGAATACCTTTAAAGGGGGAGGGGCATTGCTCCTCCCCCTTTTGCAGTTGATACCCCGTGAAACACTGACAATCCATATCATTTCAGTCCGGGCAGCAGTTTGACATAAGCCCCGAAATCAGTAATTATTAACAGTGCTGATATTATTCAACCAAAAGCAATAAGGAGTATCCTGATGAAATATCTGGTTTCAGTTTTTGCCTTCACTGCACTGGCTTTTGCGAACAGCGGATACAACGGAATCAGTTCGGGGATCAGCCCCCGTAACCCCGGCAGCGATGACATTACACTAACCCTTATCAACAACTGGATTCTGCCGAATATGGCTCTTGGTCTTGACGTTTTCGAAGGACCGGGCCAGTTCCACGTTCTGGCCGTGGACAAGGATAATAACCTTATCCGGGTCTACGATGCCGCTTCGGCCTCTCCCCTTGGCACAATTACTATGAATGCCGCAAACAACTCATGCTTCGGCACTGCCTGGAACAATAACCCCGATGCAGATACCTACTACACAAACGACTGGATCAACGCTGCTCTTTTCTACACCGAGGACTACGGCACAACATGGACAACCGAGACCAACCCCGCAGGATTAAATGGAAGGGGAATGGACTTCGACGGAACTGATTACTGGCAGACAAACGGTACTGGCGGAGGCCTCTTGCGCTTCCAGCCCGGCGTCGGCGCAGAAAACATCGCTATTCCTGAGGTCACTGAACAGCCAAGTGGTATTACAGTATTCCCTTGCGGCAGCAATCTGGGAATAGCAGTTACGACCTATATGGCACACAACATCTACTTCTATGAATGGGATGGGTCAACAATGAGCTACATTGGATCCGCTGCCTGCCCCTCCAGCTGTCTGTTTTCCCTGGGTCTCGCATATGCGGAAACCACCGGCACGCTTTTCTGGTGCTACTGGGATAACTCATTCAATACACACCTTACAGAATTATCCTTCACGATAACTTCACTTGAGCGTACCAGCTGGGGCTCCATCAAGAGCAGTTTCTGAGATAACTTCAGTTCCTTCGGAGGGGGAAGCATTGCTTCTCCCTCTTTTCTTTTCCTCTTAAAATCAATATCTTTTTCCATCATTAACACAGGGAGTTTAAGATGAAGACATATCCGGCAGTAAGAGATCCAGGGTCAATAGAACTGCTTTTCAGAAACATCCGCTCAAAGGATCAACCGGAAAAAATGACTTCTGATTACCTTGCCTCTATAGGCTTTCGCCGTCAACCTGATGTGAAACTTCTTGAGCTTCTTTTCTTTCTGGGCTTCATAGACAGCAATCTTACTCCAACAGAGCAGTGGATAGCTATAAAGGGAATGACTGATGAACAGTTTAAAAAGGTACTTGCTCCTGCCATTGAAAAATCTTACAAGAGCGTATTTGAGCATCAATTGAAAGAAAAAACCACTGACAGTAAAGTTCTTATGGCATTTTTCAAAAAGGAAACGGGAGTCTCAAACACTGAATCCGCTTACATGGTTCTGACTCTTCAGGTGTTAAGTGATCTCGCTGATTTCAAGAAAGCGGCCTCCTCACCGGCAGCTGAGCCAGCCGTTCCAGCTCCCAATTCTGATGAAATCGTGCAGGCACAGAAAAACACACTGCCGGATGTGTCCGATGAACCCGCTCCCGGAATAAACACTTTCGCCAATGGTGTTTCCCTGAACATCACAATACCGGCTGAGGCTATGGATGCGGAACTTACCGCAATAGTGAAAGAACTGCTTAAAAGAGTTCTGTAAACAAACTTGAATTTTTCTGCCTGATAAGCCTCCCTGTTCCGGCAGAACAAAGTATAATGAAAGGGATCCTATAGAGATGGAATTTGAACTTATCGCCCTTCTTTTCGGCATGGCTTTTTTCTGTGAACTTGTTGACTCTACTCTCGGGATGGGATACGGAACCACACTGACCCCTGTTCTGCTTCTCATGGGATATGAGCCAATGCAGGTTGTTCCCGCCATACTGCTTTCCGAACTTGTCACGGGAGCGTTCGCCGCATTCGCACATCACAAGGCGGGAAATGTGTTTTTCGACTTCCGCAATGCCAAAGAACACAGTATTGTGAAGAAGATGGGTAAACTTGGATATCTGCCCAGATCCCAGGACTCCAGAATCGCTTATGTCCTCGGACTGTGCAGCCTGATTGGTGCAGTGGGTGCCGCTGTGTTCGCTGTGAACCTTAAGGCTTATCTTACACCGATAATAGGAATTATTGTTCTTTCCATGGGCATCATCATTCTCTTCAAGCACAGAAGTCAGAGTAAGTTCAACTGGTTCAAAGTTACCGGTCTCGGCATTACTGCCGCATTCAACAAAGGCCTCTCCGGCGGCGGCTATGGACCTCTTGTAACAAGCGGTCAGATTCTCTCCGGGGTTAACGGCAAGAGCGCCATCGCAATAACAAGCATGGCGGAAAGCTTCACCTGCCTCGCAGGAGTTATCACCTATCTCATTATGGGAACCGACATCAACTGGAGCATTGCGCCGCCCCTGCTGGTAGGAGCTGTCGCGAGTGTTCCTCTGAGTGCTCTGCTTGTAAAGAAGATAAACACAGTCAGGTTTACACTTGTTATAGGCATAGTGACCACACTTCTCGGTTGCCTTACTCTGTACAAGGCATTTTCTTAAGCTCTCGTACCGCAGAAAAGCCGCCGGAAACGGCGGCCTTTCTCTACCATTTTCTTCTATTGGATGTAGATAACCTTTTCAGCTCTGGTAACAGCCATAAGATCGGCTTCAAAGGGTTTGAGCTCTTCGCTGACCTCAATTGATTCCATTGAGGTAGCCATGCTGAGGCTGTTCTCGCTCTTCCACCGCCGGGCTTCCTCTATCACAAGCAGTGCCCTGTTGCCCAGCCTGAGAGCATCTTCGTCCATAAAACCAGGGTCAGGCCATGGAGCTAAGTGGATGCTTTCATAATTCTCTGTGGATTTGAAAATCTCCAGATAAAGCTCTTCTGTTATGTGTACCATTATCGGAGCAAAAAGCCTGAGTACTGCATAAAGGACGGTATAGAGGGTGTACTGCGCTGCTGCTCTTGCGCCGGGGGCTTCACCGTAGAGTCTGCCCTTGGCTATCTCCAGATAATTGTCGCAGAGTGCCTTCCAGAAAAATGTCTCCGTTTCGCGCATGCAGACGGAGTACTCGTACTTCTGCATACCCGATGTCGCTTTCCGCGCCGTCTCCGTGAGCCTGCTCAGCAGCCAGCAGTCAAAGGGATGCAGTTCCACTTCTCTGTCCGGATCGTAACCCTCAAGCCTGCCTTCAGCAAATCTGGTGGCGTTCCACAACTTGGTTACAAGTCTGCGGCCCTCGCCAAGAACATCCTTGCTGAATACCACATCGGTGCCGAGTTTTGAAGAGCATGCCCAGTATCTGAGTTCATCCGCTGAGAACTCCTTCAGAGCCGCAATGGGATCACCGGCAACATTGCCCTTGCTCTTGGACATCTTCTGACGGTTCGGATTCAATGAATGACCGGAGATCATTACATCCTTCCACGGAATTGTGTTTTCGTGGAGCAGGGCCTTGGCTATGGTATAAAAAGCCCATGTCCTGATGATATCATGAGCCTGAGGCCTCAGGGCCATCGGGAATATGTTCTTTCGCTGGTCTTCCTCGCCCCACTTCATGTTGATCTGAGGAGTGAGTGAACTTGTGGCCCAGGTATCCATCACATCGCTTTCCGGTCTGAACTTCGTGCTGCCGCAATTCGGGCATGGCTTCCCGGGGGAATCCATCAGGGGATCGACCGGCAGACTCTTTTCGCTGGCAAATATCGGGATCTCACACTGTTCGCAGAACCAGACCGGGAACGGGACACCGTAGTATTTCTGCCTGGAAATGCACCAGTCCCACTTCAGATTCTCCACCCAGTGGTCATACCTCACTTTGAAATGACCAGGGTACCAGTTTACTTCACTGCCCTTTTCCAGAAGCTGTTCCTTAAGATCCAGTATCCTTATGAACCACTGACGACTCACGAGATACTCCAGCGGAGTACCACAACGCTCGTGAACATTCACTGAGTGAGTGATGTCCTCGCCGCCTCTGCGGTAACCTCCCTCATCGAGCTTCTTCACAATCACCTTGCGGGCTTTCTTCCAGTACATCCCCTCAAGGAAACCGGCTTTGTCGTTCATGTGGCCGCGGTTGTCAAGAATAATCCTCAGATCAAGATCATGCTGACGCCACCATTCTATATCCGTGGTATCACCGAAGGTACAGCACATCACAGCACCGGAGCCCTTCTCTATATCAACCTTGTCATCTGCAAGGATTGTTACTTCGCGGTCGTAAAGAGGCACTTTTACCTTTTGCCCCGCAAGATGCTTCCACCTGTCGTCTTCAGGATTAACAAACACAGCGACACAGGCAGGAATAAGCTCCGGACGAGTAGTAGCAATGGGAACAACTCCGCTGCCGCCAGCCAGCCTGAACTCCAGATCGTGGAAGTGGCTGGGAAACTCTTTGTCCTCTGTCTCCGCCTGGGCAACTGCTGTTTGACACTCCGGGCACCACAGGGTAGGAGCTTCTTTTCTGTAAACCCTTTCCTTCTGAACAAGATCAAGGAAAGAACGCTGGCTCAACCCCTGCACCCACGGGTCTATTGTGGTGTACATTAAAGACCAGTCACAACTGAAGCCAAAACTGTTCCAGAGGTCGCGGAACTGCGCTTCGGCATCTTTGGCGACTTCAAGACAGAGCTTCACGAACTCGCCGCGGGTCATGTCCTGAGCCTTGACCTTCTTTACCTGCTCGGTATACCGCTCGCTGGGCAGACCGTTGTCATCAAAGCAGAAGGGATAGAACACTTCTTTGCCGGTCATCCTTTTGTAACGAGCCAGAACTTCCGCCTGTACATAGCTGAAAATGTGCCCCATGTGGATCATACCGCTCACTGTGGGAGGTGGTGTATCTATGGAGTAGACTTCTCTGCCCGAATCGGGATTGTATTTATAAATACCCTCGTCCGCCCACTTCTGCTGCAGCCGGGGCTCGGAATCTTTTGCTTTGTATCTTTTAGCAAGTGCCATTGTAGTTACTCCTGTCTTTCCCAGCCAACAGTCATAAGCCGGGACATAACCTCTGCGAGGCTATCTATATCAACCCTGATCTGCTCAAGAGTGTCTCTGTCGCGAATGGTTACCCTCCGGTCCTCAAGACTGTCAAAATCAAATGTAATGCAGTAGGGTGTGCCTATCTCGTCATTTCTTCTGTATCGCTTACCAATTGAACCTGTTACATCAAAGAGTACCGGCCAGTGAGAACGCAGCACATCCTCAACCTCCCTGGCCTGTTCGGTAAGCTTCTTGGAAAGGGGAAGAATTGCCGCCTTTACCGGGGCAAGTTTTTTATCAAGCCCGAGAACCACTCTTGTCTTGCCCTCTATCTCCTCCTCACGGTAGGCATCAAGAAGAACCATAAGGAAAGTTCTACCCACTCCGCCGGAGGTTTCAACAACATAAGGCGTGATTTTCTTTCCTGTGTCTTTATCCAGAATCTTGAGATCCTTCCCGCTGCCTTCCATCTGAGCGGAAAGGTCGTAATCAGTTCTGCTTGCAATACCCTCCAGTTCACCAAAGCCGTCTCCACTTGAGAAGGGGAAACGATATTCAATGTCCGTACAGCCTTTGGCGTAATGGGCCAGTTCTTTTTGATCATGAGGTCTCAGTCTGAGATTTTCGCTTTTAATCCCCAGTACATCCGTGTACCAGTCAAGCCGTTTCCGCACCCAGTATTCGTACCACTTCTCCCATTCATCGGGGTGGCAGAAGTACTCCATTTCCATCTGCTCGAATTCGCGGCTTCTAAAAATGAAGTTGCGAACGGTTATCTCATTTCTGAAGGCTTTTCCGGTCTGGGCAATTCCAAAAGGAAGGCTCCTTCTGGTGGAGGTCACGATGTTCTGGAACTGGGCAAATATGGACTGACAGGTTTCCGGTCTAAGGTAAACAACGGAGCCTTCGTCCTCAAGAGGTCCCATAAATGTTTTGAACATCAGTCCGAAATTTCTGGGCTCTGTAAGTTCTCCACCGCAGTTGGGGCACACATCGCCATCAACATGATCCTCTCGGAACCTGCCGTGGCAGGCCTTGCAGTCAACAAGAGGGTCATGAAAATTCTTCAGGTGCCCTGAAGACTTCCAGACGTCCGTGTGAGTGATAATTGCAGTATCAACACCAACCACATCTCCCCTTGATCGCACCATTTCGTGCCACCACAGCTCTGTTATATTCTTTTTAAGCTCCACTCCCAGTGGCCCGTAATCCCATGCTGCCTGCAGCCCTCCGTGTATCTCTCCGGATTGAAAGACAAATCCCAGCCTCTTGGAGAGAGAAATTATTTTTTTCATCAGGTCTTTATTGGCCTGCATCGAGTATCTCCTTCATGACTTTTTCCGACTTCAGCAGAAGACGGCGCTCAAGATGTACCTGTGCGTATTCTTTGAGTAACGAATGGCACTGAATATAACCACCGGGCCAAAGTCTGACCCGTGACAGTGATTCCAGGCTGGAATTTCCCGCTCTGTAAAGAAAACTGATAATGCCTGATTTTACAGGGAAACCGGTTTCTCCGCACTTCCCGCAGACAACACCCCCGCTGGAATGAGACCAGCGTACGGCACCTTCAATCTCAGCTCCGCAGGCAACACAAATATCCGTGGAAAAACCGTGGCCGGAAAGCTTTAGAAGCCTTACCACGCCACCGCAGACAACCGGCCAGGGGGCAGCTTCTGATTCCAGCAGACCAAACACCTGCTCAAGAAGACGATACACAGGTCCGGATGGCTCATTCCCGTGGCTGATCACAGCCAGAAGCCATTCAGTAAACAGGCTGGCACCGGCAAAGGCACCACATCTGGTTCGGAGCCTCTGGTTATGAGCAATGACGCTCACTTCCGTTGCTGTGTCAAGCTCTCTTCCTTCTCTGCGGGCAAGCTGGAATTCGTCCTGACTGAACAGTTCCATCCTGCCAAGAAATTTACTGTTAGGGCGCAAAGCTCCTCTGACCATGGCGGATGCTCTGCCAAAATCCAGAGAGTACAGGGTCAGTATCAGGGACGACTCACTCCACCGGACTCGTCTCAGAACAAACGCAGGAGTGGATATCCTCAATCCTTTTCCCTGACTCTTGGGCTCACCCTTACAAAGAGGATTCTCTGTCCGCTGACCTTTTCCACTATGAATGTCCAGTTGTCTATATCGTGGGATTCTCCGGCATCCGGTATGTGACCAAGCTGGTGGTAAACAAGGCCGCCAACAGATTCGTAATTCTCTTCTTCCTCAAAATCTGTTCCAAGAAGGTCATTCAGATCGTCAATGGGTAATCTTGCGTCAACTCTGTAGGAACCATTCCCCACAGATCTGATCATTGGCGGTTCTGAATCGAATTCATCTCTGATCTCCCCGAAGACTTCCTCCACTATGTCTTCCATAGTGACTATTCCCGCAGTCCCGCCATATTCATCAACGACTACGGCCATGTGAATTCGATTTGTCTGAAACTCGGTAAAAAGCTCATCTATTCTCTTGAACTCCGGAACAAAATAGGCTTCTCTGATGAGATCCTCTACTCTGAATTCCCCCTCTTCCGCATCCATGGGAACTCCAAGAAGATCTTTTGCATAAAGAACTCCCGCAATATCGTCAATGATCTTTCTGTAAGCAGGAATTCTGGAATGCCCTGCTTTTTTCACCTGGGCAACAATACTTCCTATATCATCACAGAGCTCTATACTATCCATATCAATCCGGGGAACCATTACCTCCCGGACTATCTTATCTGAAAATTCCAGTATGGAGTCAACAAGTTCCTGCTCCTTTTCCAGTTCCTCCTGATCTCCTTTTTCTCGACGCTGTTCAAGCCAGAGAGTGTCCGGAGGTGTATATGCCCAATCATCCGAGTCTTTGTCTTCTTCACCCAGGAGAATTCTTGCCGGCAACCGGAACAAAAGAGTAAGGACAGCCATGGGCGCTGTGAAGATTCTGTTCGCTCTGCCTTCAGAAAGGTGCTGAACAAGCACCGGAGGAAGCACTTCCGAAAAAACGAAAGCCAGAAAGGCAATAACTGACGCGGATACCCAACGAGGATAACCCATCTGAGAGGAAACAAGAGTAGAACTTACCCCTATAAGGACAAGACCAGTGACTCTTGCCAGCCAGATAGTTCTAAGCCGTGCCGCCGCTTCCCGGCGCCTGTCTGAAGGATCCCTGCCTTTATCGTTTACCAGTTCCGGCAGGGCTGTTCTGGACCCGTTTGCTGCAGCAGAACAGAGGATCCCTCCTGCCAGAAGCAACAGTTCACCAGTAAGATTCATATCCTTTTCACCGCCTTCATCCCATCTTTTACAAGTTCAACAGTGAGTCGGTTCATCTCTCTGGTATCCTCCTCTGTGTTATGTGTTAAGCCGTTAAGATGCAGCCATCCGTGATAAAGCCTTTCAAGCACTTCTTCAAGTGGCGGGGCCAGTCTGCCATCAATGTAAACCACGCCCTGGGGCAACTTCTCTCCGGGGGACGAAAGATCAAAAGTAAGTACATCTGTAGGTTTGTCGATTCTGCGCCAGTTGTAATTGAGAAAACGCATAACACCGGGATCACATATAACAAACTCCACAGGTCCCTGAATGGTTTTCCGTACTATCTCGGGGAGTAATTCCAGTTCAGGTAACGGGTTATCGAGAATGACACTGACGGACGGACTTGCCGAAAACGTAAAAGGCATATTATTCCCCGCGCTGTCGGAGGAGGGGTCATCGGGTAAGGCATTTTTACTGGCCATGAGGATAGTCTTTTACCCTTTCATAATCGTTCTGACTCAATACATCCATAAATACATGCGCGGCTCTTGTCCGCATTGATCCTGTAAGTTCGCACTGGTCAAACTGACCTTCATCTGTCTTCTCCTGCATAATCCGGGAAACAACAGCTGCCTTTTTTTCCAAAGACGCGGTATTTCCAAGACCCTTAACCGCTGAAGAGACTGAGTCGGCCAGCATAACAAGCGCTGCTTCAACCGATTGAGGCCTTGGCCCGTCGTAATGGAAAAGAGCCTCATCAAGTTCGCCTCCCGGTGGGATCTCTCTCCTGGCTTTCTCAAGGAAAAATCGCGCACTGGTATCTCCGTGATGCTGTTCTATGATGTCTCTTATGTCAACCGGGAGTTTGTGTTTCCCCGCGAGCTCAACTCCGTTGTAGACGTGGTCAATAATCACCTTCGCGCTCTCCGCCGGTGACATGAGAAGGTGCGGATTGTTTTCGTCAGGATTTGAGATGTTCTCAATAAACATCTCCGGATTAACCATCTTCCCAATATCGTGAAATACTCCGCCGAGTTTTGCGAGTTTCTCATCGACTCCCAGTTCCTCTGCTGCGGAAGAAGCCAGATCGCCCACAAGAAGAGAGTGGCTGTATGTACCTCTTGCCTCCCTGCGAAGTAACTCCCGAAGAGGATGATCATCATTGCCAAGTCTTTCATAGGTTCTGGCAGTAGCTACGTGAAACAGCTGTTCAAACGGATGGCTGATTACCTTAACTGTTCCGATGATTACTACAGGAAGTCCAATGAGTACCATCCAGACAACAGATCCAAACTGCATACTCCCGGAGCTTCCGGCTGTTGCCAGAAGCCAGTAAACAATAATAGAGGAGAGTATTCCCAGTATCAGCGCAGTTGAGGTTCCCCGGTCACTGAGATCCTTTATCGCCGAGGAAACTATGCAGGCTGGAATAAAACCCATAAAATAAGTGGCCATCGGATGCGGAGATACGAGAGCGAACATTGAGGCAAAAATTGCGGATAGAAACCAGGCATAGTTCGTAGTTTTCTTCCTCCGGCGACTGTCAAAAAATACCGAGGTGAGGCTGGCTCCCAGCATTGTGAATGAAAATGCTGACAAATCGCGTATTCCTGAACGGAACAAAAGAATTGTCAGTCCCATAGAAAGACCCCATATGGTAAAAAGAAGAAACACATCTGAGATCGAGAAAGAGCTATGCTCCCTCCACATGTATAAAAAACCCAGAAGAAGGAGAAAGGCCGCGAGACCTGTCTTGGCAATGTTGTGTTCTATTATGCCCTGAGTTCCCACAGGAGAAAGCACCATGGCATCCCAATAGCAACTAATTTCCTCTGTGAAAAGTCCACCCGGTGGAAGTATTTCCTCTCCTGTCTGAAATTCCATTTTTATTATGGGAAGATTGGCAATATGCTCCTGTATGGCTGTTTCTCTACCCAGTGAATCAATTATAAGATCCGGAACAATGAGATCAAGGATCATTGGAATCTTCTCGCGAAGAACTCCACGCCTCTCCAGATCAAGACGTATTCCATCTCTGGCTTCAGCAAGAGTAAAGAGTTCAGAAATGTTTTCCGCAGAGCCATTGTCAGTTACTGCACGACTACCCTGGTAGGTCAGGCGAAGGGCTTCAAGGTCAATAATCCCGGTTGTGTACAAACTGGCTACCCTCTGGCAAAAATACTGAGCAAGATCATTGTCTTCTGTTGCAAAGAGTATCAGATCCCGAATCTGCTCTGAAGAATTGAGCCCTGTCTGCACATCCCTTGAAAGAAATACGGGAATAGACCCCTCAGCTTCGCTTCCCATCTCTTTAAGCTCACTCTGGCTGTAAGGAATGCTGAAGCTGTGTACAGCTATGATCCCTTCAGTAACAGGTTCTCCGATAACAAGATTCCTGTCTGAAAGAGCACCTCTGGAGTCAAATCCAAAGTAGAAGCCAACTATCAGAAGTACAGAAAAAAACACGCCTGACAACAAATTCAGCGGAATCCTCTTCTCCAGGAAATTCACTCTTCGTTCCTTCCTGCAAATGCCTCAATAATCTTCTGCACGAGAGGGTGCCTGAGTACATCGCTGTGATCAAGATAGACAAATCCTATGCCTGGAATCTGTTTAAGAATCCTGGATATGCGCACAAGACCGGATGTAGTCAACGGTTTCAAATCTATTTGTGTCACATCACCGGTTATGACCATTCTGGAACCGTACCCCATTCTTGTAAGAAACATCTTCAACTGAGTCAGCGTTGTATTCTGGGCTTCATCAAGAATGATGAAAGCATTGTTCAATGTTCTTCCCCGCATGTACGCCAGAGGAGCCACCTCAATCATACCGTTCTCCATGTACTTCTGCACCCGCGACGCGGTAAGAGTATCATTAAGAGCATCGTAAATAGGCCGCAGGTACGGGTCTATCTTCTGCTGAAGGTCTCCTGGAAGAAAACCAAGTTTTTCTCCTGCCTCCACAGCTGGTCTGGTAAGAATGATTCTTTCAACCCTGTTGTCGCGCAGAGCACTTACTGCCGCTGCCACAGCAAGGAATGTTTTGCCTGTGCCAGCGGGACCGATGGAAAACACAAGTTCATTATGCATAACCGAACGCATATAGCTTTCCTGACCCGGTGTTCGCGGAATAATACGGCCTGCCCGGCCCGGAACGTTGTAAATCAGTCCCGCCGCCTTCAACTCGGGAAATTCCAGAGCTTTGTGCAAAGCACTCTTTGATATTCGACCACTTGCCTGAATCTCAGCTACAAGTCTTTCTGTTACTGCCTGTGCTCTATCCAGAGCGGACCTTTCCCCTGAGTAAACCAGGCTGGCATCGCGATAAACAGCTGCCACTCCAAGAACACGGCAGATCTTTCTCAGATTCTCGTCTCCAGATCCGAGAAGCTTCCGAGCGTCATCCGGTGAAACTGGAATTCTTCTTCTGTCAGGCTTTTTCATAGATGTGTTAATATAAAGAATCTCCCCACCCGTACAGGCAGGGAGATTCTGTGGTATCCGTAGATTACCTGTTACTGACGTCCGCCGCGAACTCCGCCGCGAGGGATACTGAGGATCTGTCCGGGATAGATCAGGTTGGGATCGCTGATCTTGTCACGGTTGCCCTCGTAAAGCTGAGGCCATTCGCCTCTGTTGTTGTAAACGATACCATAACCGGCAATCTTGCCGAGATAGTCGCCACCGACAACAGTGTAGGAGCTGGCCATGGGTACCGGTACCACAATAGTGTCACCTGCATAGATCATGTTGGGATCGTTGATGTGGGAGCTGTTGCGCTCATAGATGCGGGGCCACTCGGAACCGTCACCAAAGTAGTAATGGTAGCTGGCGATAAGCCAGAGACATTCGCCATCAACGATTGTGTGATTCACACCGCTGTTGCGAAGTCTGTTGATCTCACCGCGAAGCCAGCTGATGTCCTGGTTGAGCTGGTTGATTTCAGCCTGGAGAGCATCTCTCTCAGCACGAAGAGGAAGAACAAGTGATTCCCATTCCTCAACGATTGGATCGGCTTCACTCTTTACCCATTCCCAGTAAGCAATCTGGAGCTCAATATTCTTGTCGCCCATAGCCTCGATGTCATCGCGGCTGTAGTCCTGAAGATCCTCAACTGTATAGCTCTTTGCGAATGAAAGAGTAGCAAAGAGGACCAGTACGATAATCATTAAATAACGCATACTTTACCCCTTCCTATCTTCCGGTTCCGCCGAGAGATTCGTACTCGGCCTGAAGTTCTGCCTTCTCGGCCTGAAGAAGCACAATCTGTGCCTCCAGCTGAGGAATTTCCTCATTGAGATTACCAAATTCGTTCTCAAGACTGATAGCTCTTGCCTCTGCCGCCAATGCTGCTGCCCGAGCTGCGTCCCTTGCGCGAAGCTGTTCTTCGCTGGGACCGCAAGCTGCTACAAGCAGAACCATGGCAAGGAGAGCAATAAAGAACACAGATGTTCTTGTTTTGAGCATCTCCAAAACCTCCTCTCGGTTACTCCGTCTGTACGTTCTTGTAACTATGGAATCGTGAATACATTCTGTCCTCATGACCCCTCGCCTCATTCGAGGCTGAAATTATCAATTCAGAAGGCTATTACTAACCACAACACACCGTGCTGTCAAGACTCAATCCAACCGCAGACAAAAGAAATATACAAACTCGGAAAAGAATCAGGTACGGGGTTTTCTTTTAATAAAGATCCGGGAAAAAAGCCACACAGCAAGAAAAAGACCGGCAATATCAGCAAAGACATCCTGAAAAGAGCTGTCTCTCCCTGGTACGAAAGACTGGTGAAATTCATCCATTACCGCCCAGATCACTCCGGAAAACACCATCCTGAATTTCCTGTGCTTTTTCCCGAAGAGATCTTCATTAAGAACAAGGGCAAGGCCCAGCCCGCCGAATTCCACAAGGTGAAATACCTTGTCCTGGCCGGGAAACCATTCCACGGGTGGTTTCAGTGAAGGTTGATGGCTTAAATAGACTATCAGCAGCGCAACAGAAGTTAGAAACAGTCTTTTAGAAATTATGACAAATTTATTCATGCCGGAAGAAAGCTATCCTTTCTGCTTGAAGAAAGGACCAACCTCTGTTATTGCTGAACAGCCGGGTCGTGAAGAAATCTTTTCAACCGTGTTCACCGCAATTTGAGGCAATTTCAAAATCATTCTGTCAACGTGAGATACAGCTCCGCCAATACAAACCTGCAATTCAATTTCCCTTCCGGATACTTTCAGAGGTTTGTGCGCGAATTCCTCGTGTATCCTTGCGGCAAAAGCTTCAGCGGAAACTCGATCCACTCCTGTAAGACAAACCAGAAAACCGTCAGGACCGTAACGAGCAAGAACAGCCTTTTCTCCCAGAGCTTTTTGCAGTCGTTTCGCTGTTTTCCTGAGAACGGTATCACCTGCTGTATAACCAAGATCCTCATTTATCCCAGTGAAGCCCTTGATATCTACGGCCAGAACCGCGATGGACAGAGCTCTGCTCCTTACTCCTCTGATAAGATCCGCGAGTTGTTCGTGAAAAGAGGAAAGAAGAGGCAGGCCTGTTAGTCTGTCAATCTCTCTCAGTTTCCTGATTGAGCTCAGTAAGTGATTTCTGCTCACCGCCAGACTGAAAATTGTCGCGTACGCCTTGAACACAGACAGATCTTCAAGAGAGAAAAACTGTTCGCTGGCGCTCTCGACTGTAAGAACACCCAGACTCTCCCCCCTGTCTTCCAGAGGAACAGCACAGCACGAACCGGCAACGCTGCGCGGGTCGTCTCTTTCTCCGAATGTTCTGCCCGCTCCCATTCTCAACCGTCGAAGCGGTTGTCTTCTGGATACAGCCAACCCTGCAAATCCATCATTGACATGAAACTCTCTTCCAGCTCTTCCGGCACCGAAAGGACCTCTGGATTCAAATATAGCCAGGGTATTGCTTGTATTCACAATTGCGACAGTCACAGTAGTCCCGGAATAAGAACTGATAATCCTGCCAATCAGTTTATGAACGGCTCCCCTTATGTCCCTGGAGGCTTCCATTTCTTCGCATATAGCCAGAAAACCGTTGTCTTTTTCTTTTCTGCCAAGTTCCCAGGAGATGGACAGGAGAAATACGGAGTCAACAAGTATTGATGAACTGCGCTTTCTTTTTTCTTCAGAATCATAATCCAGCACCATAAAACCGCTGAGAACTCCGTTCCTGCGGAATTGGACCAGTGTCACCCAGGGGCTTCCTCCGGCCTGGATATACCAGGGAAGGCCGGGAGTCCCTCCAATGGACAGTCTGTCTGCTCTTGCGTGCACCACATCCCCGGAGCTTTCGTTCAACATCTGAATCACAGGGTCATCCGGACCAGCCATATACCTTCCTGATACACTTCCGGAATCTGTCACAAACTCGTTCAGAGTCCATACTTTTCTCCGATCCCGGATAAAAAGAAAAATCCCGTGAGCACCGGTACCTGCTTTCAAAATAGGAATAAGGCTTCGGGCCACATCATCAGGAAACAAAGGAGATGTTTCTTTTGTTCTGCTGTGAGAATTCCGGGAGAAAGTATCTGCTGAAGATTTCTCTTCCTTCAGATATTCAACAGCAGACATGGACACCAGAGGAATAATTCCCGCAATCAGAGCCCCCCTGAGCACACTAAGAAAAGAACTCAGATCAAATGTTCCGCTCTTTATTCCTGTGGAGGATACAACCGGGGCGATGAACTCCACGGCGGCAAGCACTCCGGCAATGGTGAGAATCGGACCGCCGATGGAATCTCTCTTCATCCACAGAAAAAAAAGAGGGTAGAGAAAAGCAGCCGGCCCCAGTGCTCCGCCCCAGAGTTGCACTGCAGAGTTAACAAGAGCAGCTGTAAAAAATATTAAACCTGTCTGAGGAGTACTATCCTTTCTTAGAAGAAACACCGCAATAACAACAGCAGTAGCTAACGGTAGAAAGCCGTACAAAAATGGATCAGACACCCTGTCTGTGAGTGTTACTGTATTGGACAGAACAACAAGTGCAGAGAGAATGAGCAGTATGTGTCCAGTAATTCTTGGCAACACTCTTCCCTTCGTTTTGTACCCTTGAACTTACTGAATATACTCCACGAATTGCTAATGCCGCAGAAGACTCACAACGAAAAAAAGAGAGCACTTGACGACGGGGGCACAGTTTAATGATTTTTGGCTTGCACTTGGAGGTGCGATTACCCTTAAGCCATCAGCAGGTTGAAAAATCCTTTTCCTGGGTTCCATACATAAATGAAGATTTAAAAATACTAATCCCGTACTAATTCCACCTGAACAGTGGAGCATCCTGGAGTGATATTCATTGCAAAAAACTAACAGACAAAAACGGACACCTTACAAGCATCGTCGGGTATTATCCGGCCCTTCAGCTTCGGATCTTGAAGCAAAAACTCTCTTAGAGCTTCAAGATCTGGCAAAAGAAACCGGCATCACCAGGGTCACCAACATCCGCAAGGCAGATCTGATAACCGCTATTCTTGAGAAAAAGGCTGAGAAGAACGGACTGGGATTTGCTAAAGGCGTCCTTGAAACCCTCAATGAAGGATACGGATTTCTAAGGAATTCATCATGCAACTACCTGCCGGGTCCAGACGATATTTATGTTTCTCCAAGTCAGATCAAGAGATTTAACTTGAAGACTGGAGACTCTATCACAGGTCACGCAAGAAAACCCCGAGACGGAGAAAAATACGCAGCTCTTATCAGGCTGGAGAAAATCAACGAGTTAAGTCCTGAGGAAATTACTTCCAGAAGAAGATTTGAATCACTCACACCATTCTATCCCGAAGAGCGTTTCACCCTTGAATCTACAGCTGATGAGTATTCAGGAAGAGTCATGGATCTCCTTGTTCCTGTCGGCATGGGACAGCGAGCTCTTATTGTCTCACCCCCCAGAGCAGGGAAGACCGTCCTTCTACAGCATCTGGCAAATGCAATTACTCGGAATCATCCTGATGTTGTACTCATTGTTCTTCTGATAGACGAAAGGCCCGAGGAAGTAACAGACATGAAACGCAATGTTCTGGGCGAGGTGGTAAGCTCCACCTTTGATGAGCCCCCCAAAAGACATGTTCACATAGCTGACATGGTGCTTGAAAAAGCGAAAAGACTGGTTGAATCCGGAAAGGATGTTGTTATTCTTCTGGACAGTATTACCCGTCTTGCCAGAGCCAACAATCAGGTGATCCCCCACTCTGGGAAAATCCTCTCCGGAGGAGTTGATTCCAACGCTCTTCAGAGGCCAAAGAGGTTCTTCGGCGCGGCAAGGAATATTGTGGAAGGCGGCAGCCTCACAATTATCGGTACGGCGCTGGTAGACACCGGCAGCAGAATGGATGAAGTTATCTTTGAGGAATTCAAGGGTACCGGTAACTGTGAAATAGTTCTGGACAGAAGACTGGCGGATAGAAGAATCTATCCTGCCATTGATATTACAAAATCGGGAACAAGACGCGAGGATCTTCTTATGGACGAAGAGACCATCAGCAGAGTCTGGGTTATGAGAAAGATTCTTGTGGAAATGAGCCCGGTAGAAGCCATGGAAACTCTGAAAAAGCAGTTGTCAAAGCACAAATCGAACCGAAGGTTCCTTGACAACATGCAGAATTACGAGTAGAATACGGCGATTTTCAGCATGGAGGAAAACAAGTGAAAAAAGACATACATCCTAAGTACGGAGAAGCTGTTTTCTCCTGTGCGTGTGGTAATGAAGTTCGTACAAAGTCCACAAAAGGCGATCACAGGTTCGATATCTGTTCGGCTTGCCATCCCTTTTACACCGGCAAGCAGAAGCTTATTGATTCTGCCGGCAGGGTGGACAAATACCTTAGAAAATACGGTCTTCAGAAAGACGAGCAGGAGGGATAACAATCCCCAGCCGATAATGGAACGGGAGGCATACAGCCTCCCGTTTTGCACATTATGGAGAATCATGACAAACAAAAGACCTAATATTGGTGGACAAGCCCTTATAGAGGGCGTATTTATGCGCGCTCCCGACGGCGCTGCTGCTGCTGCGAGAAAACCGGACGGCACCATTGTGGCTAAAAACATGAAACACCTGATACCTCCCGAGAGAACCGGAATTCTGAGCAAACCCGTCTTTCGGGGAGCTCTCAACCTCATAGACACCATAAAAATGGGGTTTTCTGCTCTGAACTGGTCTGCCGAGACAGTGGAAGAGAAGAAAGATACAAAAGGTAAAAAGTCATCCAGAGCAGGTATGTGGCTGGCTAATATCGGTGCAGTGGCCCTCGCAATAGTTCTTTTTGCATGGCTGCCTCTCCGTCTGTCCACCTGGATTGTTTCCATCATTGGACCATCTTCGGGAGGGGTAGAGCAGTTCTACATTCACATCATAGCAGGCACTTTCAGGATTTTCGCCTTTATACTCTACATAATGGCCATTTCACTTATGCCTGACATTCGCAGGGTTTTCATGTACCACGGAGCTGAACATCAGGTGATTCATGCCTGGGAGGATGGATCTGACGACCTTGCTCGCGACGCGGAAAAACAGACTCCACTTCACGCGAGATGCGGTACAAGTTTTCTGATGTATGTAATGATAGTTACCATTCTCTGCTATACCATTATTGATTCTCTGGTTTATCTGGCCACAGGAGTGTCTCCTGCCGCTCACTGGAGAGTACTCTATCACCTGCCTCTGATTCCACTGGTAATGGGTGTTTCCTATGAAGTTCTGAAAATGGCCGATAAGCATCTCGATACATCCGCACTCGCAAGAATCCTTTCCAAACCCGGGCTCTGGCTGCAGCACCTGACGACAAAGCCAGCAACTCCGGAGATGCTTGAAGTTGCTGAAACCGCTGCGAAAATGGCGCTTGGATTTGACCTCCCGCCTGAGGTGGAAATTATAGAGGAGAACACTGAATGACCGCAAAGGGAGAACAGAAGAAGATTGAAGCCAGACTGGAGGAAATTGACGGCGCTTTATGCAAGCCGGAAACCCTTAAAAACCGCTCTCTTATGAAATCCCTCAACACAGAGAGGTACGGCCTTGTAGAGATAAATAACACCCTTGTAGACATTCTCGATACAGAGTCTCTTCTTGAGGAAATGAACACCGCAGCAATCGGGAATGATCCTGAGCTCTCCGAGATGGCCTCTGAAGAAATCCCGGACTTAAAGACAAAACTGAAGAAGCTGAATCACAAACTTAAAATTCTTCTTATCCCCCCTGACCCTAACGACCAGCGCGGAGTGGTAATGGAGATCCGCGCCGGAACCGGCGGCGAAGAGGCCGCCCTTTTCGCAGGCAGCATTTTCAAGATGTACAGCTACTACGCGCAAAAAAAAGGATGGAAGTCTGAAGTAATGAGCGCCAGGGAAAGTGACCGTGGAGGATACAAGGAGATCATCCTGAACCTCTCCGGTAACGGAGTCTACAGCAGACTGAAATACGAATCAGGCGTTCACAGAGTACAGAGAGTGCCTGAGACTGAAACAAGCGGAAGAATTCACACATCAGCCTGCACTGTAGCCGTGCTTCCGGAAGCCGAAGAGATTGATGTGGAAATAAATAACGATGAACTTCGCATAGATGTTTATCGTTCCAGCGGCCCCGGCGGACAAAGCGTTAACACAACCGACTCTGCTGTGCGCATTACCCACCTTCCCACAGGAACCGTTGTATCCTGTCAGGATGAAAAAAGTCAGATCAAGAACAAGGCCAAGGCCATGAAGGTTCTTCGGGCAAGGCTGCTTATCGTAAAACAGGATGAGGAAAACGCCAAACGATCAGAGAGCAGAAAGAGCATGGTGGGTTCCGGAGACAGATCAGCCAAAATCCGTACCTACAACTTCCCCCAGGGGCGATTCACCGACCACAGGATACACCTTACTCTCCACAATTTGAATGACGTTCTCAGCGGTAACCTGGATCAGGTAATCGAAGCACTTATCAAGGCGGATCAGGAAAAAATCCTCGCAGCAAGATCCAAAAAGTAGCATGACGCTTGCTGATGCTGTTAAGAAGGCTTCCAGTATGCTGAACACAGCAGGGTTTGAAGACTCCCTCTGGCAGGCCAGAGTTCTGGCGGCACACGTAAAAGGTCGAAGCCCCGGACAGCTTCATTTACTGAACAGCCTCTCCTTTGGCAACACACATTTTGAGGAGAGGCTTTTTTCGCTTGTGAGAAAGCGGATATCAGGCATACCCCTTCAGCATGTAATTGGTGAGTGGGACTTTTTCGGCAGAACATTTAAAGTTGACAGAAGAGCTCTGATACCCCGTCCGGAAACAGAGCTTCTTGTTGAATTCATCACAAAGACCACATTACCTCCCTCTCCTCTTATCCTGGATGTAGGTACAGGATCAGGGGTTATAGGTATTTCTCTTGCGCTTGAGATACCGGATTCCACTGTGCTGGGCACTGATACCTCTACTGCAGCTCTTGAGCTTGCGGAAGAGAACAAACTGCTTCTTGCTACACAAAACTATTCAACAATAAACTGCAATCTTGCTGATAGGGTGAGTCAGCGATTCGACGTCATTGTTGCAAACCTTCCTTACATTTCTTCAAAGGAAATCTCAGATCTTCACTCCGAGGTAAAGGATCATGACCCTCTTTCCGCACTGGATGGGGGAACTGGCGGAACTTTGCTTATATTGGAGCTTGTGAAGAGTATTCCTGGAAAAATTGAATCAGGCGGATTGATTGTTTTTGAGACAGGTTATGATCAGGGAGAGACAGTCGCGTCCTTTTTTTCAGAGGAATTCTGGACAAACATACAGATCCATAAGGATCTTGCCGGGAATTACAGAATGGTAACAGCTAGGAGGAACTAGAGTTGGCTTCCAGGATTGGAGTGCAGGTTGGTGAAGTAACTATTGGTGCCGGAGCACCGGTGGTTGTGCAATCCATGACAAATACTGCCACTTCAGATCACCAGGCCACTCTCAGGCAGATTGAAAAGCTGACCTCTCTGGGCGCAGAAATTGTACGCGTTTCCATCCCGGATGATTCTTCAGCGAATGCTCTCCACGAAATCACAGAAAAATCACCAGTCCCAATAGTGGCGGATATTCACTTCCGAGCTGATCTTGCAATAAAATCCATTCAGGCCGGAGTACACAAACTACGCCTCAATCCGGGAAACATCAGACGCGCAGAGGACATCCACAGAATTGCCGAGCTTGCCGGGAATCAGGGCATCCCCATAAGAATAGGGGTCAATTCCGGGAGTGTTCCCGGTGACCTCCGGGATAAGTATCAGGGAGTAAACGAGAATTCCATGTGGGAAGCCGCCCGGAGGCACATTGCTCTTCTCAGGGAAACCGGCTTCGAGGATATTGTACTTTCTCTGAAAGCGTCTGACCCCATGCTCACTGTAAGAGTTAACAGAAGAGCTGCCGCGGAATGCCCATATCCCCTGCATCTGGGAGTTACAGAAGCCGGCCCCAGAGGAACAGCAGGAATCCGAAGTGCTGTCGCCATGGGAATCCTTCTCAATGAAAACATCGGCGACACAATCCGGGTATCAATTTCAGGATCTCCTGAACCGGAGCCTGTAGCTGCCTGGGAAATTCTATCCTCTCTTGATCTCCGGCACAGATTCGTTAGAATTGTAAGCTGCCCCACCTGTGCCCGAACCAGACTTGATCTGGAAGCCCTGACTCTCAAGGTTCAAAAAATGGTGCAGGGTCTCCAACTCCCGATAACGATCGCGGTAATGGGCTGTGAAGTTAATGGCCCCGGAGAAGCCAAAGACGCAGATATCGCTATTATAGGTACACCCAACGGGCTTGTTCTCTGGGGCAACGGAGAGCAGTTGGGAACAATTTCTGAAGAAAAACTTGAAGACCGACTCATAAAAGAACTGAAGAAACTTGAAAGGCAGGCACTGAAGTGAGCAGCGGGATAATCGAAGCGGTTCAGAAACGACTTAAAGAAAAAGGCATCGAGGAGATTGATATCAGGTTTACCGATCTTCTGGGATACTGGAGACACGTAACTATTCCGGTTGCTTCCGCGCCCAGCGATCTTTTCCTTAGAGGCGTTGGATTTGATGGATCTACTCTTGACGGCATGAGCATAGTGGAATCAGGAGATCTGGCACTGGTCCCCGACCCCAGACGTCTGTACTTCGACCCTTTTGCTAAAAAGAAAACTGTCGCTCTCCTTGGCGATATTGTAGACTATGTCACCGGTCACCCATACTCACGGGATCCCAGGGGAATAGCAAAAAAGGCTGATAACCTGCTTAAATTCTCCGGCATAGCCACTGACAGTTTCTGGGCGCCGGAATTCGAGTTCAACCTGTTTGACAAGGCCAGATTCTGGAACAAGCCCGGAGAACTGGGGTACGAATTCGGCAACATTGAAAACCCCACTGCATCAGAAGACCAGGCATCCCATGGCCTTGTGCATCCCACACACAGCGGTTACCACGCAATGTTTCCTGTGGACAGCCTTCATGATATCCGAAGTGAAATGGTTTCCAGCATGCAGGACGCGGGGATCAGCGTAAAATATCACCACCACGAAGTGGGTAGATGGGGGCAGTCTGAAATTGAAGTTAACTTTTCTCCCATGCTCATTAGTGCTGACAATGTGATGATTACCAAGCACATTATTCGTAATGTAGCCCTGGAAAACAGCATGGCGGCAACCTTCATGCCCAAACCCATGCCCGATGAGCCTGGTAACGGAATGCACTTTCACCTCTACTTTGAAAAGGCAGGTGACCGAATATTCTTCCAGAAGGATGGCTATTGCAGCCTGAGCCCCACCGCGAGAAGTGCGATAGCCGGTATTCTTCACCACGCCCGAGCTCTCTGCGCCTTTACCAATCCAAGCGTGAACAGCTACCAGAGACTGGTTCCTAATCAGGAGGCTCCTGTATACAGGTTCTTCAGTGGTCCAAACAGATCCGCTGCTGTCAGAGTCCCAGCTTACGCTCTCTCTCCCAAGAAGATGCGATTTGAATACAGAGTACCGGATGGTACCTGTAATCCATATCTGGCAATGAGCGCTATGCTCATGGCGGCAATTGACGGCATTAAAAATGAAATGGTTCCCGAGGAAATGGGTTTTGGCCCCATTGATGAGAATGTTTTCGCAGAGGGCTATGACACCTCAAATCTTGCCTGCCTTCCGGCAAGTCTTGATGAAGCTCTGAATTCCCTTGAAGACGACCGCGAATTCCTGGAAAGTAATGATGTATTTACCCCGGATCTCATTGATGCATTCATGGAAGTCAAAAGAAATGAAACAGCTCTGTTCAGGGGCAACCCGCATCCCCTCGAGCACCGGTTGTATTTCTCACTGTAAGGAGAGGAAGACACATTGGGAAAGATGACAATTTTTATCAGCATTCTTTTCCTGCTGACTCTTGTGGCCTGCGGAAACATGCCTGATCCAGATGATGCTTCAGCAGATGCACAACAGACATCCGAAGATGAAACAACCTTCCTCACAATGCCCGAGATTGATCACTGGCTGGCGATCACAGATTCAATAGGTGTTGAACTGGGGGATTCCAATCTGGTTTTCGGCCAGATTGTTAATGCACAATTTCTTCCGGGTGGCAACATAGCAATAGCTGATATGATGAAAACTAAAATCAGCATATTCTCACAGCAGGGAGAATTCCTCGCTACAGTTGGTCGAAAGGGAAGCGGGCCTGGAGAATACCTTGTACTGTCTACCTTTGCAGTAACAGAGCATGGGGGCTTCATTGTTCCAGATGCCATGGGTGGAAAGCTCAATTTCTATGATTCAGAGTATAATTTCATAAGTGCCATGACAGGGTTCTTCCCAACTCCTCCCATTATGATCTCGTCGGTAGATGGTGGATTTGTCGGGCTCAAACCTGAATTTGAACAGTCTGAAGACGAGATGAACATTGGAATGGGACTGTATCTTTGGACAGACTCTTCATCACACGACATTGAATACACCAGGAACATGGTTCTCTTTGACATGAATGACTTGACCTCATCGGTGAAAACCATGGTGTTCTTTGATACCGATCGTAACGGTCATATCTTCACAGCTCCCTACTCCACCGAAGAGTATGTAATAACATCACTTTCCATGGACGGAGAAGAAGTCTGGCAGATTATTGAAGATTTTCAAAGAGTGAGAAAAACTGATGAGGAAATTGAAGAGGAGCGTGAAATACTAAGATCAGGAATGGCAGCTACCGGTACACCTCCCAGCATGGCAGACCACTTCCAGATCGAAGAACACAAAGTCTTTATCGGGGGCCTCACTGTAGATAGTAAGAACAGGCTGTGGGTCTATAATACCCTCTATGACACTCCGGTATTCAGGGTTTATGACTGTGACACCGGCGAGTTTCTGTTTACAGCTGCTCTCCGCACAGAGGAAACCCATGAAAACGTGACATTATCCATCAGCAGATATGGAATTCTCGGGTTTGAACCAAACAGCGACAACTGGCCAAGAGTTTACATCATTACCCCGGAGGACACCACCCTCTTCGAATAGTCTTCTGCAAACAAACCCGTTGCACAGGGAACCGGGTTTTTAGAAAGAGATTTTCAATGACACTTATTCTATCGATTTTCTGCGCTTCCATACTGGCTGAATTACCGGCAGTATCAGTACCTGATTTTACTGTTACCTCTTCAGGAGTTGCAGGCATTACATCTGAAACAACACATGAAGATCTCACAGACATTTTCGGTACAGCAAACATTGAAGACACCCGTGAGCATATGGGAGAGGGATACTACAGCGAAGGCACAGAGATCAACAGCGGGTCCCCCTTTGAACTTGCAGTTATATGGGCTCAGGAGAACACGCCATTTACTGCAGCCAGCATTATGATCCGGGGATACAAAGTGCGAACCGCTGAAGATATCGGCATAGGCAGCACCCTCACAGAACTTGAGGAAATTATCGGGGAATTTGAGATGTCCGGATTCGCCTGGGACTACGAGGGTTATGTATACCTGACGGGAACTATATACGAAAACCTGTATATCAGACTTACACCAACTGAGACCTCCAGAGAGGAACAACCGGAACTCTGGAGAAGTCTGATGGGCGATGATATCTTCACTTCAGCCTCAATGCGTGAGATCAACCCGGTTGTAACAGATTTCAGAATACTCTTTTAGCCAGACATCAACTGTTAGTGCTTTCATCACATGCAGATACACTCTTGTGGTCTCCAGGCTCTTATGCCCCGGTAACTCCTGTATTTCACACAGGTCTGTCCCGGCCATTAGCAGGTGTGTTGCAAAACTAATGGCGCATAGTGTGAACAGTGGCCCTTTTTGATATTCCGGCAGCATTCACAGCTCTTTTCATTTCCCTTTGAACAGCACTGGGGTGCAAGTGGTATCGTACCGATTTACCAGTATCAGGATCATTGCATACACCGGTTCCAGGGAAAACAAACTGCCACGACCACTTAAGCCCTGCCTCCACGTATTTTCTGGCTATTGCCCCAGGCAGAAACATCGGGATTTTTTCTTTGGGCAAACGATTTTTCAGCTTGTTAATATGAGTTTTCAAGTCAGGCACCAGTGTTCTTCCCAGCAGTGTTACCCTGTCCTTGTTACTCTTGCTCTGCCGGATAACAACAGAACAGTTTTCAACGTTACAGTCCTGTATTCTCAAAGCCAGTGCTTCGCTCAATCTCATGCCCCCGGAATAGATCATTCGTACCACAAGCCCCGGCACACCCCGAGCCTTTTTGAATACTCTGCAAACTTCCTCTTGAGACAGTACCGCAGGCAACCTCTGGGGCCTCTTTGCCCTCACTCCGCTAATATCCGTCGGCTCCTGATTCCAGACATTTCTGAAAAGAAACAGTACTGCATTAAATGACTGATTCTGGGTTGAAGCTGCTACTTTCCGATTCAATGCAAGATATGTCATGTAGTCTCGAAAAGACTGATCGGCCCTGTTATCAAACTCCCTTGATAAACAAAATCCCAGATACCTCCGGCACCAGTTGCAGTAACTTCTTATGGTTTTCTCTGAATAGTGTTTTACTCTCAGACTGCTCCTTACCAACTCCACAGGATCTTCTTCGGCACAACTATCTTCCGGCCTCTCTTCCAGCGAAAAATATTTGTACAACCTTACAGCATCCACTGCCTGCCTTATCTGCCAGTCTTCCCTGGCATCAGCATCAAGAGCTCTTGAAAAATCTACCTCATCCGGCGAATCCAGTATAAGGTATTGCCTGATCCAGTAAACAAAATACTTTATGCTTTTCTCCGGAACTATCTGCTTCTTCTTCAGCTGATCTTGAAATTCATTCAATTCCACATACATCGCAAACCTCCCAGTTTAACCAACTCAAGTAAAGCACGAGAATTGCCATGCTGTGTATACATCTGTTTACCTTTTATTGCAACCTATCACCATTGACACACTCCAATCAATGTATCATCATCCCATTCACCCGTATTTTTCAGGAGTTTACCTGAGTCAGTACAATCACTGGTTAGGATTAATGGGTTCGCGGTAAGTTTCTGGATCACTGCTAAAGGATCAAAATGGAACAAAACTTAACTGTTAAAAACAAATGGGCTGAAAAAGATCATAAATGGCAGATAATCGAAGAGCGCAAGTACATGTGGAATCAGTCGCAGATTGATAGGTTGGCTTCAGTAATGGGTTTGTCTCCTGGAATGACAGTTGCCGATATTGGTTGTGGGCTTGGTTACCTTGGATGGACCTACTGGAAACACTTCGGAAAACATGGCACCTACATAGGTGTAGATTGCTCTGATTCCTTGATGAGCGAAGCTAGAGAGATCTCGGTAGAGTGGTCTACAAGCGGAAACGCAAACTTCATTACCGGGAACTGCTATGATATTCCTATAGACGATGGATCAGTCGATTTGACTATGTGTCAAACTCTCCTGATGCACCTTGAATTTCCGGAGAAAGCAATCCGCGAAATGATAAGGATCACCAAACCCGGTGGAATTGTGGTGTGTAAGGAACTGGATAGTATTTCGAGGTATTTGCGATTGGGTTTCTCTTCTGTAAATGAAGATGCGAATATCGATGACATAATTTTCCAAAGAAGAATGAAACTCATATGGATACATGGGCGTAAGATGTTGGGATTTGGAGATTATGGAATTGGAGCAAGAGTTCCTAAGATGATGCAAGAAGCAGGCCTGAAAGAGATCAGCGGTTTCTGTAGAGATAAGCTCGAATTCCTAGTACCCCCCTACGATGAACCTGAACAGAAGTCAAGAATTGAGATTATTGAGAGATTCGCAGGAGAAAGCACTGAAGAAGAAAAGCAGGAATCAAAGGAAAATTACAAGAAGTACTATCTAGCTGGGAGCGGTGATCCAATCAGTTTCGAGAAGGACTATAGCAGATTGACAGAGTTATTCCGAACCGAACAAGAAAATAGACTGAAGCAGATAACGGATGACACTCTATTCTCATGCTCGGGTGGTAGCAACTTCTTCTGCATATTTGGAAGAAAGCCCTGTTTTAAGAATAATTAGAATGGGATCCTAACAATCAAATTCAACAGAAATGCGACTAAGGTTTGCCATTCGCAGTACGCATTCTGCTGATTTGAAGCGTTCTGTCAGAATTCTCAAAAGCAAACTATGCGTTGACATAAGGCACACAATGTAGTATGTGCATCTTATGGAACACTACAAATGGAGTAGCGCTAAAAACGAGAAGTTGAAAGCTGAGCGCGGTGTTGGTTTTGAACAAGTAGTCATACAGATAGAGCATGGCAATGTGCACAATGTATATACTCATCCCAACCAAAAACAATATCCGAATCAGCAAATACTTATCATTGAAATTGATAACTACTGCTATATCGTTCCTTTTGTAGAAAATGAGAATGGCAGATTTTTGAAAACAATAATTCCAAGCCGTAAGGCCACGAAGCGTTATTTAGGAGGTCATAATGAAAGAACTTAAACTCGAAGAGGAAGAAAAGAAAATACTGGAATCCTTCGAGCGTGATGAATGGGAACCTGTCCCGGATTTGGAAAAGGAAGTTAAGAGACATCAGATATATGCTCGCAATACTCTAAAGAAAGATAAGCGAATTAACATTCGTATATCCTCCAAGGATTTAGAGGAACTCCAGCTTTTTGCTATAGAAGATGGGATTCCATATCAAACCCTTATCTCCAGCATTCTTCATCGCTTCCTTTCTGGGAGGCTTGTAGAAAAACCGCGACAGACCAACAGAATTAACCAGTCGCCAAGCCAGTAGGCATAAGCAGAGAGTATCCTGCGCTGGTTATTCAGGGCGTTCCCGAGACTTGTACAGACTCTGATAATCCTCTTAATAATCCGGACAAATGCTCTGGTAATTGCTAATGTAGAACCCAGGTGATTCCCTGCCACACACAAAAAATATGGACAGCAATGGCTATCCAGCAAGTTCCAAGCAGTTGCTTAACTGTTTGCTACAAGCTTGATTTCCAGGTGACAGTTTAAGGCATCAGCATACTTCTTCAGTGTAGAAAGCGATGGTGAATGCTTACCACTGCTTAATGAAGATTCCAGCCTTGTAACCGCTGGAGCCTTTGTTCCCATCCGTTCAGCGATTTCTGCTTGACTAAGCCCGGCACTCTGGCGAGCTCTCAATATTTCATGAAGCAAGGAGAACTCAGGCTCAAGAGCATCGTAGGCATCCAGAACCTTTTTGTTTTCCAGTGCTTTTTCCTTAAGCTCAGAATGATTCATTCTTGAGCACCTCCTTCTTTCTCTTTCTAGCAATTTCAATTTCCTTCTTGGGTGTTTTCTGGGATTTCTTGATAAATGAATGGAGCATAATAATCTTCTTACCAATTTTCGTGCAGAAGAAAACTCTTGCAATCCCTTCTTTTCCCTTCACCCGCAATTCAAAAAGCCCTTTTTCAATTTTCTTGGTGTGTGGTAAACCAATATTCGAACCAAACTCAAGCAGTAAATCAGAGAGTCGTAAGTATCTTGCGAGCAGACCTGCTGGTAACTTGAGAATCTCTTCTTCAAGCCTCTGATTGTAATATTTGATTTGCCATCTCATACACGCATCATAACATATATGTTATTATCTGGCAAGCCTTGAGAATATCCATTTCAATGCGGATGTAAATTCCGGGCAAAATGCTCCAGTAATTAATAATGCAGAACACAGGTTGTTGGTCGGCCCAAACAAAAGAATAATGGATGACTATTACTTGACTGGTAAGCCAATTCCCATGAGTGAGGATAATTGCCTTTCCGATGCTGATATCGAACAATTACTAAAACAGGGTTCTCCTTGTTTATCCATCTTACAGATACTATCATACATGAAAGAAGAAATAATATCGGAACGAGTTAAGGATTCGTAGCACACGCTCCGTGTGCTGCAATTCTGTGTTGAATTAAGCACCGCTTCTCTTTGTATTTTCTATTAATGGCGTGTGATGAGCGTTCTTCCCTGGGATTGATTCCAAAAAGCGTAATCGATGAAGAATTGGATCTCAGAATGTGGATCCAGACCCGTTTCTTCCTGCAGGATAGCATTGACAGTAGCGTGAATGACAGTTCGGATTCCAAAGGATAAACCCGTCCCAGGCTGCCTCATGAATACAATTAGCAGCATTTTCCGAGCAGAAAAAGTAGATTGT
>JAIOSV010000015.1 GCA_021107435.1 Candidatus Sabulitectum sp.
GTTTCACCTGAAATTCTGTCCACACCGCATTCGCGCGGACAGAGAATGCAATTTCTCAGATGATTGTCAGTAACCGTGCGCTTCATCTATAGCGTCGTTGAGCATCTCTGTACCCGGCAGCACAAATCTTCCACTTCTAATGATGAACACTTCCCGGCCATCCGGATGAACAACACTGATGGAATCCAGCGAACTGTAGGGAAGAGTCACATCGGTGTGTTTGTTGGTGTAGGCAAGTGAAGGATCTTCCTTCCGCTGAATTGTCTTCTCATTGTCGACGGCTATCATGGTCTTCCCGGTAATAGGACTGGGTTTCTGGGAATCTTCCTCCCGTGAAAAGCAGGTGTCACCCACGGCAAAGTGGGGACCCATCTTCTCCAGAATAAGGATGGGAAGCAAACCCATTATCTTGTGTTTCAAGGCCATGGCATAAGCAATTGTATTGGTACCTATTGCAAATTCACCCATGGGCAGAGTTTTGTGGGGGAAGAAAAGGTTCTCTTTGATATAGTCCCTTCCCTGTTGTGGGTCATCGAAGTTGTTGCATGACCAGTCGGACACATAACCATCCTTGAATTCAAGACGGATATTGTCGTATCGGAGACCGTTCAGAAAAGATTCTTCAACATGCAGCAGACCGTTTGTTCCCTTAAGCATTGGAGATGTGAATACCTCTCCAAGGGGAACGTTAACCGAGGCAAGACAGTTATCAAAAATAGTCTGTTTCTCAAGATCTGTTATCGGACACAAGGCCACTGTCAGGTCAGTCTGATTGCTGCCGCTACCCAGAACATGAGCGTACTCCGCCCCATCCATAGCATCAATGATGGCCTGCTGAACAGGTCTGTATATTTTATTTGAAAGGGTATTGAGCCTTACTGTGTCTTTGAATATCTCCTTAAAATCACCCTGTATCTCCGGTGAAGGAAATGCAATTATCTCGAAGCTGGTTTCGTCTTCCGGCATGTACTCGTTGATAACTGTTCGCAAACCCTGCATCTGCCTGTTAAACAGACCTGAAGCCTTGTCATCCGCCTTGCAGGCCTCCGGTTTCAGTACAGGGCTGAAGGGAGGCTCCCCGAAAACCTCAAGATATGCAGCACCGGACAGGTTGCCGAGAACATCAGACATTCCATTAAAAACTTCTTCAACCGCAGCAATTCTTCTCTCAACCGTTTCTTCAGTGATACTGAGCGCATAATCGAAACGATGATCGTATGTGGCCTGTCTGTTTGTTTTGGTGCCCTGAACCAGCCTGATATACATTTTCAGGCCATAACCCCCAAAACCCGCAATTAGTCCGGGTACCATTCTCTCATAGCCTGCCTGCAAAATCACAGCAACAGAATTCTTGATGGTATAATCCGTGCCTGACTCCCTGAAGCCCTCGATGTATGCATCCACCATGGTATCTACAATAAGCTTGATATCTTCTTCAGGAAGAGAATTGATAAAAGAGGCGGTTTTTAGGTTGCTCTCTGTTATTCTTACTCCATATCTGTAGAGGTACGACAGATCGTCCGGCGAAGCAGCAAGTGCTATGTTTGTACAGAAACTGCTTGCAGAGTCGAAGGTCCAGCGATACGTTCTCTCAACCAGATCCATCCGGACCTCAGCCCATCTTTTTTCCATAAGCGCGGCAAAACCATCCTGTCCCGCTTTTCTGGCTTCAAGCCAGTAATCAGCCATCCTATCAATTCCCAGGACGCTTCCTCGAAATGCCTCTTTGAAAAGAAAGAGAATTCTGTAACTGAAAGATGAGACAAACCTTCCCGGTTCTTCTCCAAAAACCTCTACGGCTCTTGCGGGATTTGCCAGTCCATTTTCATAGGCAGCCCCAAGAAGAGGCGCGTATGCCTCCTGGTTAAGCTCACTTACTCTCCCGGGATTTGCGCCGTCTTTCAGTTCGTTCAGAATGGTAAAGGTAAAGAGAAGTCTCTCTCCTGTTTCCCGAAGAAACAAATCGAAGGAACTCTGAGTTCCCAGACCGGCAAGGGCTTTTTTGATGTCAGACTCTTTATGCATCGTAATTCTCCTCCGATTCCATTCCCCGGATGACCCGGGCGTATTCCGGGTTGTTTTCCAGCAGATCACTGTGAATCCCGGTATCTGAAAGTTTCCCGTCACTAATAAAAAGAACCATTTCGCTCTGTCTTACCGTTGCTTCCCTGTGAGTTACCACAAGTGTCAAAGGGCTCATATCACCGGATCTGAGGTTTTCCCAGAAAGCGTCTTCCTTCTGCGCGTCCAGAGCGGCGGTGCAGTCATCAAGAAGAAGCAGAGAAGGGCGACCCGCAAGAGCCCGGGCAATGGCAATTCTCTGCCGCTGACCTCCACTGGCGCCAACACCCCTCTGGCCGAGAATCTTGTTCTCTCCCAGTTCGTCCTCACCGATACCGGCTACTTTCAGGGCTTTCTGTATATCCGCGTCAGACACATAATCTCTACCGAATCTAACATTCTCATCAACAGATTCGCCAAGAAGTACTGAATCCTGAGGAACATAGCCCAGAGCAGATATAATGTTCACCTGCTCCAGATCTTTCCCGTTAACAGTAATTCTACCACTGTCAGGGGGCAACAGACCAGCCAGCATCTTGAGAAGAGTTGTTTTGCCTGAGCCTACCTCGCCCACCACAGCAATAACAGAGGGTGCTTTCAGGTGGAATTTCAGATTCTTAAGACCGCTTCCACCATCATAGCTGAAGGAAGCTCCTTCTGCCCCTATTTCAGTAACCCTCTCCACCGGCTCAGATTCCCGGCTCTGTTCAGCCGGCTCAGGGAAACCCATGACCTCCATCTCCCTGTCGATAGAGACAAACGCCTGACGTGAGGCTACAAAGAGATTGGGAATATCCATCATGGGAGCAAGAAGCATATCCAGATAGACATAGAAAGCGTAAAAATCTCCAAGGCCTATCCTGTCATTTATTACCATCAGACCGCCGGCCAGCATCACTGTGACTTTCCCAACCTGCCCGATAACGCTGTAGA
>JAIOSV010000049.1 GCA_021107435.1 Candidatus Sabulitectum sp.
AATTAAGCGCAACAGGGGCAGTTGTATTGTTCGCAGTTACAGGACCCTGATACGGATCCCATCCCCCCCAGCATTCAACTGAACCATAATGACATGCATATTCATTCGGAAAGACGATCAATGGCGCACCATAACCGTCAATATCACCATCATACGATATCAGAAGAAGAATATCACCGCCGCCATCTTCCTGCAGGGCAATGAAATTGAGAAACTCATCACCGGGGAATGGTATATACCCGGTACCGGTTAACAGCGCGTTTACCGCTTCACTCTCATCGAGTACCGTATAGTCTGAATGATTCACCAGCGCGTTCAGGAAATCAGGTCCGCCCTTTTTCCCTGTAAGCATCTTTACAACATCGTGAACCCAGCTTACAATATCGGCATTCTCTTCACAATCTCTGCTGGGACCCCAGTTGAGAAGAGTACTCGGGGCTCTGAAAAGCGGGGTTGTTCCACCACTGGAAGCAGGGCCGCACTGAAGAGCCATATCCAGAGCATAGAAAGAAATCCCCCTGCAACCGTGAATAATCGGAGCCACTGTGAGATACAGCAAAGTGTCATTCTCCATTGATCCGGTGTTATGAGAGGGAGGAAAAGATGCGGATGTCATTGGATATTTCCCGAAAGCCTGGATGTTGGCAAACAGACAATTGGGATCGGTCTGGTTGATACCCCACTCAAACTCAAGATCAAATGCTCCGTTTCCATTCGCCAGACCGTCATCCCCCGGTCTGCAGAGATTGTTGAAGTAAAGATCAGTGGAAGCGTATTCAACATCACCAGGTAACTTGTCATTATCCCCCCTCATCTCTCCACCCCGGATGGACATGATATTGTCATTCAACTTATTCATAAGGGCATTTGCAAATGCCCTGCGGGTATGCCTTGCCCTCATGGGATTGTTAACAACTCCCCAGCTGGATGCAGGGTCCAATGAAGGATTTGTTTCTCCACCCCATCCTCCTGATCCATCAGGGTCAGTAGGGAAATGCTTTAAATGAGTTGTGTAGTATGTGTCAACCCCGTCCCCACCGAAAAAGAACCGTGTCTTATTCATATTCCAGCTGTGTCTGAAGGACAGATGGTTGTACTCTGGTGCAGTCGCTTCTGTTACATAGAATTTATCCGAGTCCAACCCCATCTCCATTGTAGAACCATCGCCACTCGACCAGTGCATGAACATGGAATTAGTGAATTGCAGATTAACCAGAGAGCAAAGAATATCCTTTGCAGGAGAATACGAAGTTACCGGCCAGGTGGTTTCTCTGTATGCAATCACAGCGCCGGGATTATTTCCCGTACCGAACAAACCACTGTGGACAGTTGATGATACTTCCCAGTTGTCTCCATCCTGGGTGTAGACCACCACATAATTACCAATATCATTGTACAGTACAAAACCACTCTGCCTGTGGGGAAATGTATCGCTCCAGAAATACCCCCAGACTGCCCCGGTCGGTGTAAAGCTGCCCGGAAGAACAATTGGACTGCTTATTGTGTTTGTTAGACCGCTGCCCGAAGAATTCTTTTCAAGTATCCAGACTCGTCTTACAAATTGAGCCCCCGACATACCATCACCGCACCAGAGAACTCTCATTTCAGCTCTACCAATAATTCCCGTATTTCCATTCGCTGCAAGATCCGAAGTACTGTAATTATCCTCGCCAACGCAGAACAGTACTGTTGATGCTGTTTCGTTCAGATTGGGAGGATTTACCGTGGTCAGGGAGGTGCCATTATGAAAAATGACTTCTGCCTGCTCTATCTGCTCGCCAGCGTGATACATTACAACAGCAGCGTTCTGATTATGCTCCGCTGCACTTCTGCCTCCAATATCCGATGCACGGTAATCACTGGACGCGACTTCAAAAGGCCATGAGATTCCAGGCTGAGAAGAGTATATCTGAGTAAACCCGGGCATTCCCATTTGTTCCTCGCCGGTAACCTCGTAAACCCTGAAGGTAGTCCCTGACGATTCGTGCTTAAGACTCCAGAGTTCATCTCTGGTGTTATAGGCATAGTAGTGATTACTGGAAACATCTGTGGGGATCAGATCTGTAGCACCCCAGATATCCGCCTGCGGAATACCGGTAGAAGGACTGTGGGAATATGTTCTACACGGATACCAGTCCAGCATCGGAAAATCGAGATGGCTGCACAGCTGATAAATTGTTGAATCAGTATTGGCATAAGGAGCTGCCAGCGATGGCACATGCCCTGCTGGCATTGCCATGAATGAACTTAAGGGAAGCCCAAGATTGTTGCTCCAGGTGTGATAATTTGAAAGAGTATCCTCAATATACCCCTGATTAGTCTGATCCGCAGCATCATAAACCCCGTCAGGCTCATTGAAGCCGTGTATCCCGACCACAGGAGCATAACCGAAAGGAACAGCCTGAGACACATAGGATTCAATGTATGTTTTCATGTCATCATTGAAAGCTGTTTTATTCAGAATATGCCCGAATCCACCGGGAATCAAATTCAAACCCATTCCCCGTATCATGCTTGCTCTTCCCGGGAAATAATAGGTCGTACCAGCTATAACATCAAGCCTGAGAGATTCACGAATAATTACCGAATTCACTCCGGCGTTCTTCGCCTGCGATAGAACTCCTGAAAGCTCTCTGTCTGCGTAGGCAAACGCCTGGGGATCCTCATAACCTATGTAGTAACGGGCATAGTTACGATAATTCATCCAGGCACTGCGGATATCCCACACAACCGGAAAGAAGGAATCGCCATCTATTGTGTACTCGTAGTCATTGCCATGGGTCAGGTACATGTTTTTCGCGCTTGCGGTAACAGGCATTATCAGTATGGCTACCAGCAGTATTCCCGCTGCTGAAAATAGTTTTGTAAAAGTCTTCAATTCTGCTCTCCTAAAGAAGAGCATCCAGTTGACAGAGAAGCACACACGCAATTGTGATACACAGATAACTGTTTCTGTCCCTGGATACTCGGTAATTTGATCCCAGGGATAGAATCAGTCTCTGATTATTGTGAACTGCTCTGTAAAGCTCTGTCCGTCTGCCTGCATTCTGCAGAAGTAAGTGCCGGGCTGAAGCATATCAAGCTGCACAGCAGTACTGCCTGCCGGGTACTCACCGTTCACCACATTACCGACAATACGACCTGCCGCGTCATAAACCGCAAGAGTCACATTGAACTGTGAAGGCAGATTCACTCCGAACCGTACACTGCCTGCTGATGGATTCTGAAGAATACTAAGTGAAATCTCATCAAAGTTCTCTGAGCCCTCAATACCGGTAGTGGCCCATGTCAGCACCACATCCTCCAGAACCGGAGTAACTGTGGAATCTGTTGTTGCAAGTGTTGCTCTGTACTGCAGGTAACTGTCATTGCCGGCAAGATATGGAGCAAGGCTGCCCGGTGATGAAATAATACCAGACCAGTCTCCCATATCCTCAGGATCATCTGAAGAACGCACTTCAAAAGAAACCGAAGTACCGTCAGGTGTAATTGCGCTCCAGTCAATGCTGCCCCAGTCAACATCATAAACATAGAGAATTGATGATTCAAGCTGAGCAGTACCTGTGCTGTAGCCGGAGTTGAGATTCCACCAGGCTACTTTATTCGCGCTTGGGTTGGAAGAGTATCTGTAGTAAGAAACAACATCGCACTTGCCATCCTGATTTACATCTTCAGCAAAGTAATTGGATCGATAAATATCCTCAGATACCACCGGCGGATGATAGATCCACTGATTGTTAAGAGGATCAATATTCTCCCACCAAGCGAAATCTGATTGTGTTCCCGAACTGGATATTGCAATGATTACATCAATATCATCATCAGCATCTACATCCCCCACACTAGCAGGGTAAACTCCAGTGTAAACTGAATCAATCAAATATGGCTCCCAATTTTCAGTTGAGCCTGTATTCCTGAACCAGAGAATCTCAGACGGATCTCCAGAAATATCTGTCACCAGATCCTGAAGATTATCTCCATCAATGTCCGCAAAGGAAACTTCCCGCATACTCCCCTCAGACACATACTCTATTCCTTGAAATTCCCATGTATCATTGCCGTGATTGATGAACAGATAAATCTCGTCTGAGTTTAATGTTCCGCACACAACATCGTAATCACCATCGTTATCACAATCGGCAACATCAATTGATGTAATTCCATGCTCCATTGCATTCTCTGAAATGATATGCTTTATCCAATTCTGTCCGCTACTCTGATTCTCCCACCAGGATAAGTGTTTGCCATTGTACGAACCCAACAGATCAATGTCTCCATCTCCGTTAAAGTCAAGAGAGAAAACACGAGACGGGTGATCTTCTGAATCAATCTCTTGCAATTCCCACTGGGTACCGTAATCGTTCAAACGCTTATACCAGAAAAATCCATCGTTGAGGTAGGAGTGTACAGATGCAAAAACATCATAATCTCCATCACCATCCACATCTCCTGTGGTAATGTCTACAATTCCGTTTGTATCAGCAAAATCTCTTTCACCCCAGCCAGAGCCGCTGGAAGCATTGTGGTACCATTTGGTTCCATCATCTCCATCGGTAACAAAAACATCAGGATACTCGTCATTATCCATATGGCAGGGCTTGGCCCATGCAAGATCACCAACCTGCCTTATGTGATTGTAGGAAGCCATCTGATCAAGAAAGATACTTCCTGCTTCATCAAACCAGTTGATAAGTACTGACGAAAGGAAACTGTCTCCCCAGTCAGTAACAGGCCCTTCCACGCCGGGACCACCGGACCAGTCAGACTGTATTCCTGTATCCGCAAAAGCTATACAGGTAAACATTACTAGAATCACAACCATTATACGCATGATACCCCCCCCTATGAGTGATAAAAAGAAAGAAGGTCTACTAACACACAGTGCACAGCTATTCCGGCTGGCTTTGTCGATATATAGTGATATATCAAACAGTATGAAAAGGCCTTGCCGCAAATACAATCCAGTAACATCGGATCCACGAATGCATTATCGCTTATCGCTGTGCTGTGGAACTCTTTAAGCATGTTGACTCCGGCCTTTTTGAGAAACTCTACTTGTAATTGCGTATAGTCATTCCCATGCTGAAAGTTTCCGGGGAGGAAAAACCACATTGAAAGAGCAAAGAAATACTCTGCCGACAGACCGGAATTCTTCGCCTGCGATAAAACTCCAGCAGGCTCTACGCCTGTAAAAGTCTTCAATTCAGCTCTCCTCAAGTATCATGCATCATGACAAATTAAAGCTCATAACGCAAAACGGGCGCCCCTTTTAAGGGACGCCCTTTCTGATCGCTGATGCAATTCTTCTACTGAGGAATCGGAGCGTTCTGTGGCGGAGCCTGCTGCATCTGAGAAGCGAATCCCTGAAGCATCATCGCAAGAGGAATCACCTGATCGGGCTCTCCGGTCATCAGGTTCTCGGCACCGTCAAAGCCGAATCCTGTAACAAATACCGTGCCGCCCTCTTCTTCAGGATCATTGGGCGTAACTGTGGCTTCCATGAGAGGAACAATGGGAAGCTCGCTGGAGATAACCGCAACCATGCTGCCCTCTTCATGATGGGACGCTGTGAACTGCATGCAGTTCATTCCGTCAACTTCGATTTCTTCCACGCTGAATTCAGCACCTTCAAGCTTGGTCATAAACTCTTCAAACTCAGGATCATCCGTAGGGAGTTCCATGTTCTGTTCCAGCATTTCAGGATTGTCCGCGATCATCTGCTCAACAAGCTCGGGAACGCCAGCCATGTCAAGAAGCATAAGCTGTGTACCGTCATTGATCTTGACCTGCTTGATGGCTCTCAGGGAGAGCATCATGTTCTCCATGGCATCTTCGGTACCCATGAATCCGCCGTCTTCCGGCATGTTCTCCTGGATGTAGGTCACTGGATCGACAACAAATTCTTCCATGTAACCGCTGCTGACAGCGATGAGTTCGTCAAGAACAGAGGGGTCAACAAGAATCTGTGCAACAGCTTCTCCATCAACCTCAATCTGGTACCAGAGGCATGTTATGCCGTCGTAGTCTTCCTCTGCAACGATGGAAAGCTTGAATTCGCCCTCTTCGCTGTCGGTGCCGTAAGCTATCCACTGTCCTACCTCAGGTGTGGCAAGTTCAAAGCCGGCGATTAGTTCATTGTCATCAGAGTCGTTGCCGGTTTCAACCGCTTCGCCGTTCTCGCCTGTTTCGCCGTTTCCGTCAACCGGAGCAGGACTGTCTCCCTGCTCAACACAACCAAAAGCGAAAACCGCGAGAAGAACTGCAAGTATCATAGTGATCTTTGTCATTCTTTCCCTTTCGTTTGATCAGCTTCTTATCAGCCAATCCAGTTTAGTCAATCTTAATAAGTGAACGAACCGGTACACCGGCATCCTCAAGCTTCTGCGCTCCACCAAGGAATCTGAGATCCATGAGGAATGCAGCCGCGACTGGTTCACTTCCATCTCTTCTTATCAGTTCAGCAGTGGCCAGGGCAGTACCCCCTGTAGCCACCAGATCATCAATAATAAGCACCTTTGAGCCCCTGGCAAGTGAATTGCAGTGCATCTCAATTGTGTTAGTGCCATACTCCAGTGTGTAATCTTCGCTGATAACATCAGCAGGCAATTTCCCCGGTTTCCTGATAAGAACCAGAGGAATGCCCATCCTGTCCGCCACAATCCCGCCGAACATGAAACCTCTTGATTCTACAGCAGCAACTGCGTCAAATTCTATATCCTCAAGTATTCCAAGCAGATGAGTAACTGAATCTCCAAGAGCACCGGGATGGGTGAGGACAGTGGTAACATCCTTGAACACTATCCCTTCTTTCGGGAAATCAGGCACATCCCTGAAGAGATCTGCAATTTCACTAACACTGTGCATCAGTTTTCCCCAATCATCTCAAGTACAAATTCCACGGCTTCCTGCGGGGATGAAACCTTTCTGACTCCCGGAATACTATCCCAGTTCCCAAAGCCGCAAACGGGCTTTCCGGCCTGAAGAGCTAATGCGATCTCAGACAGTGTGCCATAGGCACCTCCGACAGCACAAACAGCTTCACCGGCAAGAACGACCATACGATTACGGGAAACACCTATTCCGGTTGGCAGAGCAAGGGAAACAAACGGGTTGGCTGCCGTTCTTTCTTCTCCTGACAAAATTCCCACAGTAAGGCCACCTTCTTCCGCGCATCCCATGCAAGCGGCTTCCATGACCCCGCCGCCGCCGCCGCAAACAACTGAAAAACCCATCCCGGCAAGAAGCCCGCCAAGGCTGAAAGCAAAGCCGGATTCCTCTTGTGATGCGGTATTCCCGCCTACAATACTTATCAGTCTGTACATCGGGGTAAAATAGTAAATATTCTGCAAATCTCAAAATCTCAACCGATTGTGGTCGGGGCGAGAGGATTCGAACCTCCGACCTCCTAGTCCCGAACCAGGCGCGCTAACCGGGCTGCGCTACGCCCCGACCGAATGGAGCTGGAATCTAAGTAATCACTGCTGTTATTGCAACTTTCCCGCTAGAGAAGAAAACTGAGACCTGAGAGTGTGCCCTTCATGATAAGCGTAATAATGGCTCCAGCAGTCAAGACGCCAAGAAAAATTGAAAATATCGCCTGTTTCCTGGGTATATCAAAAACAAAAGCGGCAACGCTCCCTGTCCAGGCACCCGTTACCGGAAGAGGAATTGCCACGAATACAGTTAGTCCGAGCGCCTCATATTTTCTTATGTGTGGTCCCACCCGCTTGCGTGTTCTTTCAAAGAGCCAGTTAAAAAATCTGTCAAACATCTTCCACTTTGAAAGCCAGCGACTTACCGGGCCAAGCAGCATAAGAATAAACGGTACCGGCAGCATGTTCCCGACTACAGCCAGCAGATAGACCTTCCACCAGGGCCAGTTCCAGCTTTCAGCCATAACAGTGAACGCGACTGGAATTGAAGCCCTCAGCTCGGTTAACGGAAGCGCTGAAAGCAGCATAAGAACCAGTTCTCCAGGAAGATTTTTAAGGCTGCTGATTAATACTACGGCAATATGCTCACCCATTCCATCCCTCTTTTCCTATGAGCGGTACAAAAGAACAAGTGAAGGATGAAATTCTTTCAAGCTTTCCTTCCACTTTTTTCCACACAACGAACTCCTGCGATGATTTTATCCCCACAGGTACGCCGGCAAGACCACCCTCCCGGAGCTGACTTACCAGAGATACAGGTAATTCAGGTGCTCCTGCACTGAAAAGGATGCCATCAAACGGCGCGTGCTCGACCCAGCCGGAACTTCCATCGCCGTAACGAACCACAACATTCCCGGCACCGGTTCTGAGTAAATTTGTTCTTGATGATTCAACAAGATCCAGAATCCGTTCAACGCAGAATACACGACTGAAAAGCCTTGAAGCTACAGACGCAAGATACCCGCTGCCGCTTCCAGTCTCTAGCAGCTTCCCTCCAAAAACAGGTTCGAGCGCGGAGAGCATGCGAAAAACTGTAGCCGGTTTGCTTATGGTCTGGCCGTGCCCGATGGGAAGACTTCTATCAGTGTAAGCCATTCTCTTCCAGCCGGGATCAACAAATACATCCCTTTGTACTTCTGACATTGCGCTGAGAACCCTGGCACTCCTATCAGGAAACAGCCTGTCAAGCATTACTGTCATTTCAATGGCTTTTGATATCAAGAAAAACTCCTTGAAAATAAAGAAAGGAACCCGAAGGCTCCCTTCTCACCGTTCCATGGTCGGGGCGACTGGATTCGAACCAGCGACCACTTGAACCCCATTCAAGTGCGCTACCGGACTGCGCCACGCCCCGCCTGGAAGGACAATTCTATTCAACGAATATTCAACCGTCAAGTTCAGTATGCGGTTGATGGGAAATGTCCCTGATAATAGTCTCCAGTTCAGTGCAGATTTCATCAAGCAACTCAGTTGATTGACTGCCGGCTTTAAGGTCCAGACTTAGCTGACCTTCCTTTTTCTTCAGCTGTTCAAGCTGCTTGCGAGCACCTTCTATAGAGTAGCCCTCTCCATTAAGAAGCTTGTCAATCAGCTTGAGCAGATCCAGATCATGAGGTCTGTAGCACCTGTTCCCTGCCTGATTTTTGTGGGGTTTCAGGGAGGGAAACGCACTTTCCCAGTAGTGCAGCGTGTGGGATTTTATACCGAGCATCTCACTCACCTCACCAATGGAGTAGTAGAGTCTTCCGCTGGCCTCTTTCATCTTCCCGTCCTCAGCAGTCTCTTCCACCAGGGAAGATTCTTTTTCTTTAGAGCTCTGATCTTTTCAAGACCCCTGAGGGCAGGACCATAGTCTTCCTGCCAGGAGAGAGCGTTCCTGAAAGATTTAGTTGCACTTTCTATCTGTTCTCCCTGCAAATACATTTTCCCCATCAGATAGTGAATCTCGGGATTGAAGTATTCAACATCACTTGCTGTTTTCAGTTCTTCAACTGCTTCTCGCAGCCTTCCTCTTCCAGCCGCGGCCCTCGCAAGAAGTTTTCTCAACTCAATATCGCGGGGATACGCAAAGACAGCCTTTTTCATCAGTGAACTTGCTTTCCAGAAATCTCCCTTGGTAATGAGTTTTTTTGATTCATTCTTGATTTTCTCAAGCTTTTTTCTGCTCATCAGCCCTGCAGAAGGCTTTGACTTCCCCTCGACTGATCGAGTGCTGTCTCCGGTTTTCCGAGGTGCCCGGGCAGGAACGGATTCTGTGACATCTCTTCCCTCATCAGAAGAAATTACTTCCTCCTGATAGTCTATCTCAGGAGAACCTAATTTCTCGTCGTACTCCTGTCTTTCATGGGGTTTGCTCAGTACGGAGTAAGCTTCATTGATGCCGGCAAATCTTTTCTGAACTTCGGGCGAGTCCCCGGCCACATCAGGATGGTGTTTAAGGGCCATCCTGGCATAAGCAGTCTCTATTGTTTCCTGATCAGCGTTTCTCTTGATGTTCAGCCTCAGATAATAATCTGCCTGAATATACCCTTTACTCTTTTCCACGCTCTACCTGAGAATCGTAAATCTCTGAGAAAGGAATCTGCTTCCATTCCCTATCTCAGCTTGAAGAAAGTAAATACCATTCTGCAGATTGGCCGGTATTACCCAGTTCCCGTCCGCAGGAACTGCAACAATTCTACCGGTTACATCAAGCACGGACATGGAAGTCGGAACTGCGCCTGAAACGGTGTAGTTGAGAACAGCACTAACCGGATTTGATCCCAGAGAGAGTTCCATTACAGTTCCGTCAAACTGTGTACTGGTTGCCTCTTCAATACCCACCATACTGAGAAGATTCATGCAGAGAAGCTTGTTCATGTATCTGCATTCAAGGTTGTTGGTAACGATAAGGGTTGTATCGTTCTGGCTTCCCCAGAAACCATCGTCATCAACTTCAGGAGTAAAAAACAGCATGGGTTCGTGAGTGCTCTCGCCGTATGACCAGTCAACAGCGTCTCCGTTAACGGGATAAAGAATCTGTGCAGCTCTGCCAACCTCATAACCGTTCTCTGCTGCCATCTGGTTGCCCCAGCTTTCAAATGTGCTTTGATCCGGTGTGGGGGAATTGATATAGCCCCAGGGGAAAATCAGGTATCCACCGTAGGTGTGATAGTGGAATCCACCCAGAGGCTCAATTGAATCAATCCAGATAGTCTCGGCCAGAGTCTCCGGTTCACTGAGTGCCGCGCTGCCCCTGTATGTTCCATCATACGGATCGGCACTTGATCCGATGTCATCGTATCCCCACATGTAGCTGTAATTGCGATTCAGATCAATCCCATCGGAAGCTACAGGTGTGGTGAAGTTCATGTTCTTTCGCTGGTTACCGCCTTCGGGATTGTTGTACTCATAGCCATCGGGATTGACAATGGGAATAATATAAATCTGTGCATTGTCCAGAATGAACGTCGCCATTGTGTCACTGCCGTACTCGGTAGTCAGCCACTGAGCCCAGTCTATAACAACAGAGTTGCTGCCCGGTTCCCGGGCATGGGTAAGGGCTGTAAAGAGTATTGCAGGAGCTCCGGCAGGAGCATTTGTAATTCTTATGAATTCAAGATCCCTTCCCTCAAAGGAGGTACCGTAGGAGGTGGGGGTATCAACCATATCATTGGTCTCCGCGAGAGTAGCCCAGAACATAGCGTTTTCGTTGGGTCCGTAGTAGAAACCCATTTCATTGCTGTCTGTTGTGGGAACGAGCTCTGACCAGTCGAGAGGAAGCAGTTTTGCCTCAGGATATTTCTGCATTGTTTCATCCACAAATCTATGATCAACCAGAACATCAACCCAGCCTTCGGCTCGACTGCCAGCAGTAATTTCGTAACCCGTGTTCCGAATTGCGCTAAAATCCGAATCAGTCTGTGCCGGTATGCGAATCAGTCTGCCTCCGTTCATCACAGTCGAAAGCACAAGAAGAAGTGCTGCAACAAGAATCTTACACATCAGTTACCCCTTATCTGTAGTTGACAATCGCGCAGGAATTCTTTAAATTCGCCCGTCATAAGGTATGTAAACCCTCACGGGTAAAAAGTTCGGCCCATGCCGTCTATTCTGCGAAAGGAGAACGCTCTTGGCAAGGAGCAAGCAATCACTCAAGCGTCTGAGAACAGATGCAGCAAAAAACGAGAGAAACCACAGAAAGCTTAAAAGGCTTCGCACTGCTATAAAAAAGGTCAATGCGGCTGAAACACCGGAAGATAGAAAAGAGGCGGTTAAGCTGGCCCAGAGTCTCATCGACAGAGCCGGAAGAACCAGACTCATGCACCCGAATAAGGCCAGACGCCTTAAAAGCAGAGTGCTGTAGTTTTCAGATAAATGCAGACAGAGCCCTCTTGATTCCGAGGGGGCTTTTTCATATCCAGCGCCGGAAATGTGAATGAGTTACACATTGTGCGCAATCACAGGAAACGGCTGGTATTGTTCCAGGATCAACATCATGCTTTAAAAGAGTCGACTACTTGACGAGAGTAGAAAGATGAATTATTCTATTTCAGTAAATACTGAAATAGAAGGAGGCGGAAGTTGAAAGGACTCGATATAGTATCGGATTTCAGCAGGCTTCAGCTGCTTAGCAACAGGCATGCATTCCAGATACTGAAAGAACTGCAGAAAACACCTCTATCAGGTGCTCAGCTCGCAGAGAAGCTGGGCATGAAGACACCAAGAGTAATCTACTACCTCAAGAAACTTGAAAAGTCAGGTTTCGCCCTGCAGATAGCACACAAGCCTGTCCGCGGAAATCGCGAGAAGTTCTACTGCGCGGTGGCTCAGAATTTTCTTTTATCAGCCGGACTTGGCGAAAAGGGTGAGTCTGACAGCGGGATAAACAACAGCCTTAACAGCTCATACATCGAATACTTCCTGAAACGTGATCTTGATCTTGATCTCAATGAATTTGCCAGAGTCGTTATTACTGACTACCTTGCGGTTCAACCGGAGGAAAAGGTGGTTGTTTCCTTCGAAGGGCAGAACCTTGGTATCTACATCAGAATTGTAACACAACTTCGCCGTATTGGAGCACATTACAGAACACTGGTCAGCAATCCTGGCCTTGCAAGAGAAATGCTGTTCGATCTCCCTGAAAAAAAAGTGGAAATATTCTACAAAGGCATTGCTGAGACTGTGGAATGGGCAGATGTGTGGATAGACCTCAAACGATCAGCAATATCAGATAAGGAAGGAGTCTCAAAAAAGAGACTTGATTTCGTTACTGAAATACGGAGACAGTCTATGGTCGGCATAAATGAGGAATCGGATATCAGAGCTATTATCATATCCATACCGAAATTCGAAGAGAGATTCCACGAGGATCCGGATGCGCTTGAAAAGCTGACCATGTTCTGGAAAGCTGCTTCAGCAAACACCAACGAGCTCAGTATTGCCAGAAATCTTGCAGACAGGATACGCAACTTCACGAATTTCAGTATTCACACCGGTCAAGACAACGTACTGCATGTTTCTGTAAATCCTGAGAAGTTCGTTATTGACGCGGGGCCATTTTCTTCATCGAAATTTAACAATGTTTTTTCTCTTCCATCCGGGGAAATCACATTCGTTCCGAATTTGCAGGGTCTCTCAGGAAGCATATACATGGACTACTGCGAACTGGATTTCGCCGAGGCGAGGGGAATCAGCCTGCAGGTGGAAAACGGCATCGTTACAGACTGCCGTATTGAAGGTGACGATAAACGGCTGGAAGAATACTTCAGAACAGCCGATCGGCAGGAAATAACCATAAGTCAGGTCGGCTTCGGACTTAATCCGGCAGCTAGGTCGTTGTCATACATCCCCAGACTCGATACAAAGATTTTCGGCAGTTTTCATCTTACTTTCGGGAGCAATCGATCCGTTGGCGGAGATGTCACAGGATACATAAACTGGGATATTATTTCCGAAAAACCAACGGTAATCTATAATAATGATATTATATTAAATAATGGTATTTTTTACATATAATTCACTTTATCCATTGGAGAATTGACATGAAATCCAATCGCACTTTTTTGCAGAATACATCAGTTTTACTGTCTGTAATGTTGTTCGCGTTCTTCCTTGACGCTCACGGTTCAGTCTGTCTTGATGCCCACAGCTCAGTCAGTGGAATTCATTCTTCCTTTCCTGATTATCTGACCAGCCTGGAGTCTTCTGTTCCAGGCCCGTTAACCGCACCGGTACCGATGCCCAACTGGCCCATTAATATTGGTTGGACTTCTCCCTTTCCCGCGTCCGGTGTATGCCTTGCTGATATCCTGGGTGACGGTTTTCTCGAAATAATTGCCGGTTCCTCAAATGGCACTCTTTATGTCTGGGACTATCAGGGCAATAATGTTCCAGGATGGCCAAAGACAGGATTGGGAAAAATAAGAGCCAAGGTAGCCGTCGGGGATATAGATGCTGATTATCCCGGTCTGGAAATTGTTGCCGTCGCGGAAACCAGTACCATGTATATCTGGCATAATGATGGAACTCCGGTTACCGGAT
>JAIOSV010000023.1 GCA_021107435.1 Candidatus Sabulitectum sp.
CGGGATACAGAGCAGGGGAAAGATCAGCAGGGTACCATAGAAGAGCCTGTAAGAAAGACCTGTGAGCGAAAACCGGAAGAAGGGGAATAGTCCTGTCAGGCCGATGATGATCAGGATGTGATAGTCTATGCCAATGCGCAGAAAGCTGAATCTTTTCTTACAGAGCAGGAGTATCACTGTTACAAGCAACAGGGTGCTTGCAAGAAAGATCTCTGCGATCCAGGCTGCTGAAAGCCTGAAAGTACCGAAGGTTTGTATGAACGACGCAGGTACAAAAATAGGGCTGAGTGAAAAGTCACCTGTGATTACTTCCAGATCATAGAATGAAAGAGCCATTGAAAGTTTGTGAGAGAGGGCTACAAGAACAACCAGAGGCACGAGCAGTAGCGATTTTCTCCAGTGTTTCTGCCGCCAGGATGAGTTGGTCCTTTCCGGTTCATGTTTCTTTGCTGTCCATAGATATTGAAGCGGGGGTTTTAGAAATGGGGCAAAATACAGCACGAGGAAGAATACAGAGAGTATCGCAGTAAAGCGGTGGGTGAAGTAGGTTGCCGCCCCAAGAAGAAGTATTCCGAATATTCGTGCGAAAAGGCTTCTCTTTGATTTGTGCTGATTTGATGAGGGAGATTGAATTTCTTTCCAGGCGCGGCTTGTACTGTATACCGAAGCCATGAAGAAGAAGAGAAAGGCAAAGCCCAGGAGGTTCTTGGGGAACTGGGTAAAAAAGTAATTCAATGAAGGGCTCACTGCAGAAAGGGCACCCGCGATAAGGGCGGTAAAAAATGCGGTGCGCCTGTCAACATCGGATTTGGACTTGAGCAGAGAAAAACCCAGTGTAAACACAGAGAGCACAAAGAGGGTTTTTATCAGTACTGCGCTGAGTTTGTATGATGTAACATAATCTCCGGTGATGGCGTAAAAGGCTATCAGCGGCAGATAGACCGGGGAATACTCAGGAGAGTGCATAGCTCCAGTGTTGTTTAAAGACTGCACCTGGATCAGGTAATAATAGCCATCCCAGCCATTTGCGTATTCAGTCCGGTTGAGCGCGGTAATGCCGCTGCCAGTGACCACCCCCGCCAGAATCATCAGCAGGGCGATAGAAGCCAGCCATCTTGTATTGGAATATGTCACTAGAATACGAAGTCGTCGAACATTCCCCGATCACTGGAAATTCGGTTTTCGTCGAATTGCAGGACATCGGTGAAGATTGTGATACGGTCAAGTTCCGGCTCCCTGTCCTGAGCAGGCTGTACACCGGAATACGGGTTATAGGAGGCTTGTGTGTAGCGTCCGATTCTGTGCAGTCTTCCAAATATCCTCACCGAGTTGTCATCAATGATCTGCCAGTTTCCATCGGCGTACATGTCTTCTGTACTGTCTTCCAGTTCTCTCTGCTTCCAGAGGATGAAACTTCCATTTGAGCGTAAAATAAGAGTTTGTGTGTAATCCTCCTGCGCGGTGATGTTGCTGGCAAATACCTGCTTGTCAAGAAAAGCTTCAGCAGAGGTGTTTTGTGCCCATTCCAGCAGGTTGCGTTTTCGTGCTTCGCTTTCACCGGAATCAAGTACAAACCATTCCTCTCCGTTAAAGAAGCGCAGCTCACTTAACACAAGATCTTTGTATGTTGTGCCTTCGTAAACATCGAGAACATTCAATGCAAAACTCTGACCTTCAAGTGGCGTGTCAAGGGTTATCACCAGTGGTCGTCTGGTATCAGCAAGCTGGTAAACAGCTGCATCTTCGCCTTCAGCTCCGAAGGAAATAGAAGCTGCCCGTTCATTCTGCTCAAAGTGCGTCCGGGATCGGTGGTAACCATTCCAGATTTTTATTTTTTCTATATGCTGTATCTGATCAAAACAGAATGACAGGCTCTCCCCTTCACCGGTGTCATCTTCATTGCCGTCGGCCCATCCAAATTCCGAACGTGAGTCAAATAGAAAATCAGTGTGGTATGCCTCTGTTGGTTCAAGAGAAGAACTTGCCTCTATGCGTCCGCTGAATTCTCTGATTGGTTGAACCCGCAGAGGTACTTCGTTGCCATCTTCGTTCATGACCAGAAGGGTTATTTCACGGATACCCACAGGCAAACTGTCTGTATAGCTGATTCCATCTTCCGGGGGGTATTCGTTCGAACTTAAGAGTTGAAAGGTATTAATTCGTATAAAGAGGCTTTTAACCTTGGTGTTGATCGGAATGGGTACATCTCCGGGTCTATAGTTGTAGCCTTGCAATCCGTTTATGTACAGTCGAAAAGTGGCTATTTCTTGAATAGTGCTGCTGCCCGGCAGAGTCTGTATGGTGATAGCATCTAAATGTATTGGCTCTTCAAAGGAGAAGAAAAGTCCTTCCCCTGGACCTGCGCCGGGCATGGTGATCCAGCTGGTGTTCGGGTCATTGTCGAATACCTTTTCGGGACCAAACTGGTTTTCCGGCATATTGACAGAGGTTGCGTAACATAGTTCTAGAAACACGCTGGGGGTGTCTTCAAGCATGATCTCCTCTGTATTTTCATCTTCCAGAGTTACCGGTTCTTCGTTAACCAGTTCTTCGCTGATCTGTTCTGGTTCTATTTGTTCTGCGTCTGCTTCTGTTTTACCGCAGGATAGAAAGCATGTCAGAAGCGCAAGAGCAAATAGAACCGGTATTAACTGTCTCATTCTTACCTCCCGGGGGGCCATGTACAGTGATTATGAACATTCTCAAATTCTATTTTCTCAAGTTGTTTGTCGAAATGCTGGTAATCCTTTTCGTACCAGTCACCACCCCATCTCCAGCCAAGCATCCTGAATAAGCGAACCACAAGATGTCCGTGGTAGAGGGTACCTGGTGCTAAGGGGTCATATACTGCCCCCTCTGGAAATATCCGCGAACCCGTGTAATAGGGATTCTGTACAGGATTGATGTCTATTGCCAGTCCGTAGGCATGACTGGAGAGTCTGTCAGAAAAGGGAACGGTGCGGAAATTGAAAGCCGATGTATTGTTTTGCCGCATGGATTCAAAGTCATCCCAGTTAAGTTCCGATATGGGCATTACTGATTCAAGGGGGAAGCCGATAACGAGCATCAGCATGAATACTTTCTGCAGATCTCCGGCTACCCTGACATCAGCTACAAGTTGTCCCCGGTGTATTTCCTCGTCAAAGCCGTAATAGATCACATCAATGAGAACCTGATTGTTCAGTATCCACTGCGGGCATTCTTCATTTACCCCGTTAGTTGATTCGCTGAATGTCAAATCTGTGTATTCACTGCCTCCGGAAAACGCCGGATTTGCACATATGAGCAAGGCAAGACATATCACTCTTGGCATAGACACTCTGTGTTCCGTGTATTTCATAGGCTCCCCCGCTGTTACACTCACTCTGAATAATCTTGAACAAGGTAGCTCAGGTCAAGAGGTGACCGGGTAAGGGTCTATTTCAGCAATCACTTTCAAGTTGAAAACATGAACTATTTGCTTCATGATTGGGTACCTTAAGGAGATCTGTGTGGTATTCTGTTGAAGCACTATTATAATTCCTACTACACGAAAGGGATGTATGCTGAATTCTTCAAAGCACTTTAATGATCTGCTTCTCTCTCTGGAGAATTTGTTTGAGAAACCCCTTTATAACATTGTGTGTGATTTTGAAGAAGCAGTAGTTCTTTCAATTACTATTGGCCATAACAGCGATTCTCAACGTCTTATTCAGGCATATAAAACCTATTTTCAAGATCCGATTCCCCATGAAATAGAATTTTTCTGCGCTTTTCAGCAGGGAGTACTTCTCTGGCGCTCCGGCGATCTTGAGTCTGCTGAGTGCCAATTCAAGGATTGCATGACAATTGCAAAAGGCTGTGGAGATTTGCATTCAGCAGCAAGATCCTCTATGGCGCTTGGAGTACTGTGCATAGAAAAAGGCAGGTACACTGAAGCTCTTGATCTAATGGAAAAAGCTGAAACCGGTTTGAGGATTCCCGGAGGAGACCTGCTTTCCCGGTGTTTGAACTGGCTCGGCATTATCTGCGGCAGTCTGGAACTGTACCAGAGAGCATGGTCTTACTATCGGGAGGCTCTCGAGCTCAACGAAGAACTGGGTCTTAGGAAAAATCAGGGATATGTACTATGCAATATGGGTTCCCTCTGCCAGAGGATGGGTCTGAACAGACAGGCCGGGGGATGTTTTCGTGATGCGATGAAAATACAGGAAGAGACTGGCAATAACTACGGGCTGGCTGATGCCATGGCAAATCTGGGAATGCTTTTACTTAAAAAGGAAGATAAGTACCAGGAAGCCGAACCGTTTCTGAAGAGGTCTGTCGAGATGCACATGGAGAACAGCACTTTCTCGAAGGCCGGCCTAGTTTTTGTAAGTCAGGCTGCTGTCTCATATCTCCTTGGAGAGAAGCAGAAAGCAGTGGAGCTGTTTGACAGGGCTCGTGACCTTGTCTTTTCCAACGAATCATGGACTGAGCAGGTTGACTACTGTGCGACAAGAGCAGAGATCCTGCTGGAAATGGGAGATATTGATGAAGCGGAGAAGCTGCTGCTTCAAGGTATGGAGATAGGGACGACAAACCTTCCAGGATCAGACATTCGGAATCTCGCTTCGATTTACTCCAGGCTTCTCTGCGAAAAGGGAGACTATAAAGCGGCTTACCTGCAGCTTTTGGCGTCAAATAAGGAAAACGAAAAACTTGACGCAGTTAAGTCAGAAGCCATGGAAAGTGTGATATACGGTTTAATGGAAACCTCAAGAGGGAAGAAGAAACTTCAAAGAATTGAAGAGGAAGCCCGGCTTCTTGAGGAAAAGAACTGTACACTTCGCTTGAGTGAGGAACGATTCAGAGGTCTTGTTAACCGAATGACAAACATAGGGGTTATCGCAGTTGATTCTATGGGTGTGGTTACCTTCTGGAATGAAACCTGCACATCTCTCTATGGCTACAGAGATGAAGAAGCCTGCGGAAGAAAACTTTCGGATCTGATAATTCCAGAGCATCTCAGAGATTGGTTAACTGCTTTCATACAGAGCGGGGTAACGGATGGAGAGTTTGAAGTGAACTTGAAGGCTCTGGATGGAAGAATGAAGAGTGTTCTTCTTTCACTTGTCCCGTTTGAAAAAGGTGAGACATTTATCATTCAGGTTGACCTGACCAGTCAGCGCCATGCGGAGAATCAGAGAAGTCTTATTGAGGCACAAATGAGAAGAACTCAGAAACTTGAGGCTCTTGGCACTCTTGCTGGAGGGATTGCCCATGATTTCAATAACCTTCTTCAGGGGATACTTGGGAACGCAGCTCTGCTCTGTGAAAGTCTCGGGAAGAGAACACCAGAGGTCTCCAGGGCAGAGATGATTAAATCCGCCGCCGAGAGATCTGCTGACCTGTGTGTGCAAATGCTGGACTATGCCGGAGTTAAACCGGTTAGCCATGAGCCGATTGATATAAATCATGTTATCGGTGACATCTCCTCTTTAATGGAGACGAGTCTTTCCAAAGACGTAGCGCTTCTTATGGATCTATCCAATCGTGTTGTTCCGGTAATGGGGGACAGATCACAGATGCGCCAGGTTGTAATGAACCTTGTTCTGAATGGAGCTGAAGCCATACAGGGTACAGGAGAGGTTGTGATTTCAACGGATTTTGTTTTCAGAAAGAGGGAGCAATTCAGAGACAACCTTCTGGAGGAATCACCCAACGATGGAGATTATGTGTTATTGAAAGTGAAGGATAGCGGTACGGGTATTGACCCAGAGACACTTACAAGAATATTTGACCCCTTTTTCTCGACCAAGAAAACAGGTAGAGGACTGGGCCTTGCGGCGGTACTCGGCATCATTCGAGGGCACTCAGGAGCGATAATGGTTTATTCTGAACCGGGGAAGGGTACAGAATTCAATATTTATCTCAAGGCAGCAGACAGAATTTCTGTTGAAGAAAAAGAAGAAATCATGGGTGATTTAGAAAAAGAACACACAGGAAAGAAAATCCTGGTGGTGGATGATGAGGAAATCGTTCGGGAAACTATTCTTGATATTCTTGATTCCCTGGGTTTTGAAGCTGCCGCAGTGCATGGTGGAGCTGAGGCGTTTGTACTTCTTGAAAGTGGCGACATCCCTGATCTGATGCTGCTGGATCTGACCATGCCGGGTCTCAATGGAGCCGATGTGTTCAAGCGGGTGCGGGATATGGGTTTTATATTTCCGGTTCTCGTGGTGAGCGGCTACAGCGAAGAGAAACTGTCCAGCTTGTTTCCCAACAGTGGTCCTGACGGTTTTCTTCAGAAACCCTTCTCTCCTGAATCTCTGAAGAGCAAGCTTAATTACATATTCAGTAGCATCTGAATACGCATTGTCGCTTATCTTAGAAGTTATCGTACACATACTCGAATTGCTCCATAAATACTGGAGAAGAGCCTGGACAAGCAGCATTGACGCAATCCAGGATGTATTGGGCATATTCCAGACGGGCTATGCCTTTCTCAATATCACTTCCTGAAGGGATTGTAAGAGGCCCTCCATCATAACAGCATGCCAGAACATCATTGCCGGAGAAATAGAATCTGTCATCGAAGACAGGGGATTCTTCGTCTTCCAGCCACCATGCTGAAATGCAGAGAACAGGATTTTCATCCAGATCATAAAAATAGCTGGTGGTTATGCAAAAATCTGAGTGGTAGAATAAATGTTCAATTCGGTAAAGGCGTTCCTGCATAAACATTATTCCATCAATGAGTTCGTGCTCAGTATCCTCGTAGAGGAAAACTTCCCATGAGCGGAACCCGGGCCCCTGGACGGGCGGGAGAGTGCCAAGGAAGTGTCTTCCAGGGGTCTGGTGGTTCTGATCAAGGCTTTCAACAAGTAAATCAATATCTGCAACAGAGGTAGTGGATACAGGCGAAAGAGCACTGGTTTCCAGAAGAAACGGCAAAATGCAGAATACAGGAATCATTCAATTCTCCTTTCCTTTTCAGGAATGAGATTTTGTTGTCTGCTGTAATATAGAGTCTGTTGAATTCAAGATGAGGTACGGGCCGAGGGGGTGTAAGATATACTTTTTGATACTGATTCTTACTGGTGAGGCTACCGATATTTATGAGCCAACAAGTACCTGTGATGGATTCGGGTACACACAGGCTAAAATGGGCGGGAGTTATTACCCCTGCCCATTTTGATACGAAAGTTTATACTGTCTATAGTTTGATTACACTGGAAGTTGCGGCATTACCTGTTTCATCTGTTGCCCGGATAAGGTAGGTTCCGGACGGTAACGATTCTCCATTCAGGAGCAGACTGCTTTCGGTAACCTTTGAAAATACCTTTCTGCCCCGGATGTCAAAGACTTCCAGAGAGACCTTTCCGGTGAATCCGGTAAGGCTAAGAGCAGTTGAGTTATGGAATGGGTTCTGTGTGAAAGAGATACCGGCAGTTCCCTGAATTTCTATGGCGGAACTTCCATCAATGTCTGTGTACAGGTCGATTCTGTGAAGCTCGTTTGTGGTCTGGTTGCTCACCCATATGAATTGACCTGAACCGTCCTCAAAAGTAACACCCCGAATATCAGATCCTATACCGATTGAGGCCGGCAGAGACATTACAATGCCCCCGGAGGTAGTCTGATAGCACGATACAGGGCTGGTGGCATTATCAGTGGCCATCCAGATGTCCCCTGCCGCATCGCTGGGCTGGTATCCAATATCATATCCGGTTGGAGTGCCGGAATAGTTACCGATGTAATCTGACTTGCTGGTATACCCGGCAGAAGCTGACGCGTATGACATTGCATAGCATCCCTCATAGGTTCCGTAAGTAGTGCTCACATAAGTAGTTGATCCGGCCATGGCTAATCCCGTTACCAACGGGACATAGAGTCCTCAACAGAGCAGATCGTTGCCCAGATAGCCTCCGGAGGTGTTGTAGAAGTAGATGTAGGAGCTGCTGCTGCCGGAGATATAGCTGCTGAACAGTGTGCCTGACTGATAGGTTAATCCTGCGGGAGAGTAGGACGGACAGGAGGTATGTATGACTTCGAAGCTCACTTCAACGACGCCGGTGACGGGATTAAGCCCGTAGATAAAGGATGACTCCTCATCAAGAGCCCAGAGCTTGTCTTCCCCCCAGGCAAGTCCGCTGATGTTGGTATCCGGTGCGTCAATAGTACGAACGACAGATGCTCCGTAACAGATGACAGGCAGCAAAACCATCAACACAACCAGTTTCTTCACTTGTTCCTCCTTTTCTGGTCGCAGGAACTTTCGACAACGCCATATTCGAACCAATCACCGCATCTCGAACTGTCGAAAATCCTACCATAATGATACGAATTTATTGTACCCAAACAACACAAGAATACCTACAAGCTGCTAAGTGTTGTGTCAACAGTGTTAAAAATGCCGGTTGAATTGCATCCTCTTCTGTTGCGCAAAAGACAGAAAAAGCAGAAAGTTTTTCACTTTTTCAAAGCTGTTCAGGCTGACTGTTTCTAAACTCCCTGTTTACAGTATATGGTGCTCTTGCGACACTGTCAACGATTGACAAATCGTGTAACATGATGATAATAAGTGAGTTAGGAAACCACTTGTTTGTTGAAAGGAGAGTCTGTGAGAAAAGAAGCACTCAAGTATGTCGGATGCTGCCGGTGCAAGTTCCTTTCTTTTTGAAGAGGAATTTATTTCGAAGAAGTTCTGAAACTGCAATTGCAGGGAGAAACATGAACAGTGTTGTTGGAATTTACAAAGCATTTTATAGGATCAATCTTGGCAAAAATCTGCTCTTTTACCTTGTGTACCTAACAAGAATCGCTACGCTTTTAATTGTACCATTGATCAGCAGGAAGGTTCTTGACTCAGTAGTGCCGGCAGGAGATATCAGTGGACTTATGATGTGGACTGTTTTCGCAGTTGCAGCTCAAGTAGGGGTGATATTTACGCAGCTGGGAACTTCGTACATGTGCAGAATCCTCACAACAAAGCTGAAGAATGTGATGAAGACCAGAATGCTTGGAGCATTTCTTGCAAAGGATTCCGGGGAGCAGAATCTGAGGGGAACGGGGTATATCCTAAAACGAATAGAAAATGATGTTGAGCTGTTTGCGAAGTTCGTAACCAGCGATCTGATATCAATTATGTACGGTGTACTGGTGTTGGCGACTACCATGGTGCTTATATACGGCTACAATACCCTATTGCTGTGGACTACGCTTGCTTCACTGCCAATGCTTTTCGCGTCTATGACAATATTTAACAGGAAGGTCGCAGAATCAACTGCGGCAAAGAACGAAGCTGTAGCAAAATCCTCCACAGTCCTGTCAGAATGCATTCTTGGCAGCCGGGAAATCCGGGAGTACTCAGCTGTTCAAGTATTTACTGGCAAGTACAGCAGAAAGTTGCAAGTAGAATATGATAAGACTCTCTGTGCATTGAGACAGCAGTTCAAACCAAGCATTATGGGCCAGATGTCAACACTTGTCGGAAAAGCATCTTTGCTTGGAGTGGGAGGATATGCTCTTATAAAGGGATCTCTGACTTTTGGAGAGTATTTCGCATACAGCATTCTTGTTCAGTATACCTACAGAGCTGTCGGCTATCTGTTTCAAGGAAATATTGCCTATTGGCAAAGCAAAGCAGTTGTGAAAAGAATGTCTGAAATTCTTGTAGTTTCTCAGGGAAGCACCCCCGGTTTTCAGGAATACGGCAAATCTAAGATTAGAAGTGCTGAGATAATTGAAAAAGTTAAAGTGAGGAATCTTTCTTTTAAATATGCGGGGAAGCGGGAAGATGTTCTCTGTGGAATCTCCACAGAATTCAAACGAGGTGAAATAGTTGCTGTTGTGGGGCCCAGCGGTGCCGGAAAAACCACACTTGTTGGCCTGCTTAAGGGAGAGTACAAACTACAGGAAGGGGAAATACTACTTAACAGTACCCCAATTCAGGAGATAGAAAGAGACTACTACATTTCAAGAACGGCTACTGTGCGACAGACTCCATTCGTTTTCAGCGGAACGATAAGTGAAAACATTAGAATGGGGTATGCTGCTTCTGAAGAGGATATTCATACTGTTGCAGGACTGGCCCATATGGAACACTTCTTAGATAGCGTAGAGAAAGGTATCAATACAGATATGTCTGAAAATGCAGGCAACATCAGTGGTGGTCAGAAGCAGAGAGTTGCTTTGGCCAGAGCATTTCTGCGGAGACCGGAGATACTCTTTCTCGATGAAATAACCACAGGCATGGATATGATAGCAAGAGACAAAATTCATGATTCATTATCTGAAATGAAAAGCCATTGCATAATAATTCTCGTTACACATTCCGCCGAAACAGTAAAAATAGCGGATCGTATCATTCTGCTGGACAATGGGAGTCTGGTTGCAGAAGGTTCGCATGCGGAACTGTACAATACCAGCGGATTATACAGACGACTTTTTCGGAGTATGGAAAGAGAAACTGCCCCTTTCTGTGAAGGGGCAGTGAATCAGTCGGGTTTTGTCAGTCTGTGAATCTGATATCTATGCGGTTGCCGGACATGCCGGTAACCTGGAAATTCACATTCAGTTCACCTGAAGTCATTTCATCTATTATCTGAGCCGTTGAGGTTTCGGAGAGGATTTCCAGAGTTGCTCTGGAGCCGATGAAATCTCTTGTGATTACGTCAAGCACACCCCTGAGTTTCAACCTGAGTTCAGAGCGAAGGGTTTGAACTCTGTCAAAGTCGGCGTTGGTGGCAACGATTACGGTGGTGTTTTCCCTCTGTATCCAGCTGCTCAGAATTGCGGAAGCAAGCTCGCTTGAAGAGGTGTCAGCTGCCTGTGAACGGGCCTGACTTTCGCTGAAGGGCAGTGTCACCGTTATGGCGGAGCCTGCCAGCAGTGTACCTGTTCTGGTGTTAATTGCCCGGGTGCTGACCTGATACTCGTGGATTTCTCTCAGAGATCCGGCGATAGCTTGTGAATCCTGTGTGTGTAAAGCTGTTCCCGCAATAACGATCTCGGCGCCTGCTTCGAGACCTATTAGGGTTGCTGTTGCATCATCTCCTTCAAGAATCAGTTTGAGCTGGTCTCGTTCCATGATAGATGCCACGGTAGCAGCGTCCACAACTGGAAAACCCTGCTGCCTGAAGTTGTCCAGGATCATTGTTTCGAACATGAGACTGCCCATGAGACTGCCCGTGTTGGAGAGTTCGGCCATGCTGCCCAGCTCTTTCACGACAACCATGATTCTCGGTCTTCCCTGCTCTCCCAGCAAAATGCCGATAGCGGCAAGGTCGTTCTCGATGTTGTCAGTTTTCACCACAGCACGGATAATAACTCTGTAAAGGTTTCCGCTCTGTTCTTCGGTTACTATTCTGTAGTTTGAAACATAGCCGCTTGTCTTGGAGTAAATGTTGTCGGAGATAAGCTGAAAGTTGTTTACCTGTGTTTCCGAGTTGATGTATGCCCCAACTCCCTGTTCCACTGCTTTTCTCAGGGCATCATCGATGGCGTGATCACGGGCGATGTCCATTCCACCTTGAAACTCCAGAGCCGCTACACCCTCCGCAAGTATTTCAGTTTCGCTCTGTAACACAGTAGTTGCTGCAGGTTCTGCAGTTACCTCCAAAGAGGTAGAGAACTGTGAGACGGACGCTGTATCTGTTTGCGGAACTATCATCTGCTGAGAGCATCCTGCCGCGAGAACTAAAAAAATCAGTGCTGTCTGCTTCATAGTTACAGTACAACGTTCATCAGGAATTTGCCTGCACTCATGAGAAAAGGCAGCCCCGCTTTCAGCCAGCCGAGAGAGTCGGATTCCTGCTGTCCAAGAACGATGTCCGTGCCGAACTGTCCGGTCACCTGTCGAACATTTACAACAAGAGGAGATTGAGAGAAAGCAGGCTGAGACAGAATCTGATCCAGATCCGAAATGAACTGCATGGCAGTCTGACCGGCAGAGCCCATGTATGCTGCGTACTCACTTGTGTCCAGCAGAAGATTGCCATTTGCGTCGTAAATCTTTGGATACATTGACGGTTGCAGACCCGCCAGACTGCCGTCGAACACTATTGATGAGTACTGTTCAAGGAAGTCTCTTGTCTGTGCTGACATGGGTGCTTCGAGGGCTTCCGGGGTTCCAAGAGCAGCGGTGAGAGCACCGGAAAGACCTTGAGGGCTGTGTATTTCTATTTCCAGTTCAACCTCAATAATTCCGGTAAGGGAGTCGTACCTGGCAGGTCCGATCTGCCGCGCATTTTTAACAATACCCTCGACTCTGGTGTAGATAACATCGTAATCTGTCATGAAGTTCTCAACACGGGTTTCAGAATCGACTCTTACACCCTGTACCGTTTCAAGCAGGTTGCGCTGAGCCACAACCACAGCTGCTCGCTCTGCCATCAATCGAGCTTGTGCAATGTTGGAATTGTTCGGATCAAGGACACCGGTTCCCGTTGCCCGTACAGTGTTGCCGGACCAGTCAATTTCACCACTGGCAACAGTTTCTTCAACATCGCCGGGGATGGCGCATTGTGGAGCAGGGGTTGAAAAGTCCAGCGTTTCGATTTGAACTGGTGCGGAAGTCTGAACAGTTTCAGCCACCGCTGTAATTATCTGACCTGTTGTGGTTGCTGTTGTAGAGCCGCAACCAGCGATAACAAGAACTGCCGGTAGCAGTATTAACAAAGATCTCATGTTTATACCTTCTATCTTTATTGAGTAAGTCCGATGAGGGAAACCTCAAGAGCCATTCTAAGCGCATCTTCAGCGCCTTCAAAGCTTGAACCTTCACCAGTTGAGGTGTATAGCACTTCTGAAGTCTCCACGGAAATGATCTTCACATGAAGGCTGGCATCTCGCTGTGCCGGTTCATCGTCCCAGAAGCTGTCATGGACTATACTGCCTATGTTTGTGGTCATAACTGCCTCAGCTCCCAGCAGTTTGCCTAGTTGAACAGCTGTTGCCTGATCCACTGCACCGGAATAGGAAAATTCCTGTTCGTCCAGAAGTTGATCAACCACAGACCTGTCTACTACGGTGAAACGGCCTGTTCGCAACAGGGCCATCCCGGCATAGTCGCTCAATCCCGCAGCATAAATTGTACTGGAGGTAGAAGTTGAGGCCGGGGGCAGAATTACAGTTTTCCATTGAGGTTTTGAATCCAGAACGGGGGAACGAGCATAATTCATTGGTGTTCCCAGTGAAGCCAGCTGGGCTGCTGTCATACAGCCTGACAGAAGTAATCCCAGAGATATTAGAACTGCTGTAATTATAGTGATTCTTTTCAACACGAACTCCTTTCGAATAAATCACAATCTGTCCCAAAAGACAGACCGGCTACTATACATCATTTGCGGAACCAAAGTTCCCTGAAACTTCTACTCTTTTGGTGGAGAATAACAGATTTTATTATATCTCTGTATCAAAGAAAGTATCAGCAGACAAAAAGTTAGGGGAATTATGCTCAAGAAGCTGAAAGAAATGATCTCCGGAGCGGATACCGACTATCTGGACATTCGCTATGAAGTAAAGAAGACAACCACTGTTTCCATAGCTGGACCAGAGTTGAAGAATGCCGGCTCCAACAGTACTGATGGTTTTGTGATAAGAGCCTTGAAATATGGCGGGTTTTCCTCTGTTACAGTTACCAGAGAAGAAGATGTTCCTGAAGCTGTTAAGCTTGCTGTTCAGGGAGCTTCAGCTATGGCTGGAGGGGGCAAGACTGTTTCTCTCGCAGATGTTGAGCCTGTGAGGGACTATGTGGAACCGGATCTTCATGGGGATCCTGCTGAAGTTCCCATGGAGGAGAAGATTGCACTTCTCTGGAAGTACAATAACATTATGCTTGAGCAGCCCGGGATTGCCAACACAAATTTATCCTACAGAGAGGTTGACAGGGAGAAGTTCTTCGTTTCCAGTGAAGGTACAGCCATCCGTGAGCGTGTATGCACAGTGAGCATCGGGGGAGAAGTTGTCGCGTGCAGAGGAGATCTCACCCAGAATGTTCGTGCGGCAGTGGGAGGAGCCAATGGAATGGCAGTTCTCATGGGCAGGGATGATGTGTTCCTGAAGAAAGCACAGATTGCAAAGGATCTTCTTGATGCCGAGCCTGTAAAAGGCGGCACCTATGATGTGGTGATCAATCCCAGTCTTACAGGAGTATTCATCCATGAAGCCTTCGGGCACTTCAGTGAAGCGGACATCATTGAGGACAATCCTTCTCTCAGAGAGAAAATGGCATTAGGTGAAAAGATCGGAAGCGATGTGGTTACCATTATCGCTGATACTCTGATTCCCAATCAGGTGGGTTTTTACAAGTACGATGACGAAGGCGTTCCCGTAAAAACAACTTCTCTTATGCTGAACGGTGTTCTCAAGGGAAGACTTCATTCCAGAAGAACAGCATCCGAGTTTGGTGAACCTGTTACCGGGCACTGTGTCGCACAGGATCACGGGTTCGAGCCCATCGTCAGAATGGGAACCATTTACCTGGAAAAGGGAGAGAAGCCTCTGGAAGATTTGATGAAGCAGATGGGTGATGGACTTTACCTGTGTGACGGCAAGGGAGGTCAGACATCAGGAGAAAACTTCACCTTCGGAGCCCAGTACGGTTACCAGGTGAGGAATGGAGAAATTCAGGAAATGGTCCGCGACATCAACATTATGGGAAACCTCTTTACAACAATGAAGAACATTGAAGCTGCGGATAACACCATGAAACTCAGCGAACGCGGCGGGTGCGGCAAGGGCCAGATGAACATCAAGAGCGGTCATGGCGGTCCAAGCATTCTGATTCGGTCCATGGTAGTTGGAGGTGTATAATGGAAAAACTTCTTGAACTGGCTGCGGCAAAAGGGTGCAGGGCAGAAGTCTTCAGCACAAGAGAGAAATCTCTGAGCATGAGTAAAGTGAATGGCTCAGTGGATGATGTTTCTGCTTCCATCCAGTCGGGTGTGTCTCTCAGAATACTCAGGGACGGCAGACTGGGATTTGCTTATACCAAGAATCTTATTGACAGAGAAGAACTGGTCGCAAATGCGCTTGCTTCTCTTGATGCCGGGGTAGAGGCTCTTTATGACTTTCCCGATACAGGTTCAATAGTTTTTTCAGAGGATTTCGACGAATCTGTGGAAGAGATGAGCTTCCCGGACATGAGGGAGCGTATTGATCACATCGAAAGCCTTTATGGTGAAATGAAGCAGGGAATTATGGAGGCAGCTGCCGGTTGTGGAACAATAGAGATTCGAATAATCAACACCTCAGGAGCTGATCTTTTTCAAAAGGAATCCTCTGTCTACAGTATAGGAACAATGATCTATCCGGGAACCAGTTCAGGATTGAAAAACGTATTCGCGGGGAAATTGGACGCTGAGGTATTTGAACCTGATGTAAAAAGAACTGTGAGTAACTTTGACAATTCTCTCCCGGAAGTTGAAATAGGTGACAGCAGAATGAAAGTGCTGTTTTTGCCTGACTCAATGTATGCTCTCACCTGGAGGCTTGGCGCTGCATCATCAGCAAAGGCGTTTTATGAAAAGGTGTCTCCTCTGTTGAACAAAAAAGACAAGCAGGTTTTCTCGCCACTTCTTTCCGTGGTCAGTAATCCCGCAAAGCGTTCTATGGGGAGAAGGAAATTCGATGACGAAGGAGTCAGAACGGGAAGAGTACCGGTGTTCGAGAATGGTGTTTTCAAGAACAGTTACAATAATCTCGACTATGCGTCGAAAATGAAGACTGCACCCCTGGGAACAGGTTTCCGCAGTGGAATGTGGGGAGGAGACAAGGTGGCATTGAGCCCGTCTCCCAGCTTTTCCTTTGCCAACTTCGTTACAGGAGACAAATCCTTTGAGGAAATTCTTGAAATGATGGACAGAGGTGTTATCGTTTGCGGCGCACTTGGTGCCCACTCCGGCAACATTCTTAATGGAGACCTTTCAATCGGGTTGAACCCCGGCCTGTACGTGGAAAACGGTAAGGTTGCGGGCAGAGTGAAGGATGCGATGATGGCTGGGAACATATACGAGATGCTTTCAAAAACCATTGCTGTTGAGAATTCACCTCACTATACCGGAAGCATGTATGAGAATCCCTCTATTCTTCTTGATGATATCAGTGTAGTAGGCTCATAAAACTTCTTATGGTTGTACAAAGGGCGTCAGAATGGTGTGTCATTCTGGCGCTCTTCACTATTTGTGCGTGCGATTCGGATATTTATTGAATTTGTATAATATCATATCATTATGAAACACAACAAAATAAGGATCCACTTCCCTGTTCTGGCAAGCTCTATGCATCATGAGGATAAGGTAGAAAGAACAGACCCTGGAAAGGGAAGAGAGGAGACAGAAATGATATACAGAAAAAAGCTGATGCCTTACGATATGGCAAGGTCGATGGGACGACTGGTTGACGGTCTCTGGCCGGAGGACGGAGAGGATTTGAACCTTCAGTGGGTTCCTCCGGTGGATATTTGCGAGAGGGGCGATGCTATTCAGTTCAAGGTGGAACTCCCGGGGATTCCCAGGGAAGACATCGAGATTGAGGTTTCCAACGGCGTTCTCACCATTCGTGGCGAAAAGAAGATTGAAGAGGAAGAAAAGGGCGATACCTGGCACAGAAGAGAATTCCGGTACGGTCCCTTTGTTCGCAGTTTTACACTGCCGTCGGATATGAAATCCGATGAGGCTGACGCTTCTTTTAAAGACGGAGTTCTTTCAATAACGATTCCGAAGGAAGAGAAGGCTTTTCACCGAAGGATTGAGATCAAAGGTTAGCCCAAGCAAGCGGTAAAAGGGGTGTGACGAAAGTCATGCCCCTTTTGCTATATTGGACTCTGCAAAGTTACTCTCAATTTTAGGAGTCCTTATGGATTTTTCAGAACTGACCGAGAAGACTCGAAGCTACAGAAGGTTTCGGGAGGAAAGAACTATTTCAGCCGGGAAGCTGAGAAAAATGATCAGCATGGCAGGTATGGCCCCATGTGCATCCAATCTGCAAAGGCTTCGATTCAGCATCGTTACGGATAAAAAGGAAAGGAGCGCTCTTTTTTCAGGAATCGGCTGGGCAGGCTATCTTGCCGACTGGGATGGCCCCGAACCGGGAAAGAGACCTTCCGCATACATTGTTATTCATGCGCCTGAAGAGCATAAGTTTTTCACCGGAATAGATGTTGGAATTGCGGCATCTTACATGGTTCTTGCAGCCTCTGCCGAAGGAATTGGCAGTTGTATGCTGCTCAATTTTGAAAAAGGCGCAGTGGACAGTATTGCCCCTGCGGAGGGATATACCGTTAAACTTGTTATTGCCTTTGGATATCCGGGAGAGACAGTAAAACTTGAAAAAGACAGCGAGAAGATAAGATACTGGCGGGATGAGAAAGGTGTACACCATGTACCCAAGCTCCCGTCGGACTCAATTATTTTGAAAGGCTAGAAAATGATCGCAACAGAAAGATTCTCAAGAAGAAGAGCCGAACTGACGGAAATGATAGAGGGTGATTACTGTATTGTTATCAGAGCCTCGTCATCAAAACCCACCAGCGCCGACGGGATGTATCATTACACTCCTTCAAGAAACCTCTTTTACCTTACCGGAATAGAACAGGAGGATTCCTGTCTTGTAATGTGGAGACTCAAGGGGCGTGACCCGAAGGAATGTCTTTACATCTCTTCATACGATGAGACTTTTGCAAAATGGTACGGAACAGTGCTTACCAAAGAGCAGGCACAGGAAAACAGCGGTATTGAGGATATCCGTTTTTCAGGCAGCGAGGATAAATTTTTTGACAAACTTGTTTCAAGGGAAAGGCTTGGCAGATTCTACTTTGACTGGCACAGCTGCGGTCTCGGCGGTACACAGGGGAAAAGGCTCTCTTATGTAAACAACTTCAAATCAGTTTATCCGGGTCTTGATGTACAGAGCATTTCTGATAAAATATTCAGTCTTCGGATGATCAAGGATGAAACAGAGCTTGAAACCATGCGAGAAGCCATTGAGCTTACAAGAAAAGGTTTTGAGGCCGCAGCACGGAAACTTGCTTCTGGAATGAACGAAAGAGAATTCGAAGCTGAGCTTATCTACGAATGGGCAAAAGAGGGGGAAAAGACCCCTGCATTCCCCGCAATTGTTGCCGGTGGTGACAGAGCCACATGCCTGCACTATGTGAGCAACGACACTGACCTCTCCGATGGCGAACTTCTTCTTGTTGATCATGGTGCAATGAAGAATCTCTACTGCGCAGACATTACCCGAACTCTTCCGGTGAACGGCAAATACACTGCCAGACAGAGAGAACTCATGGAAATGGTTCTGGAAATTCAGGCAAAGGCTATTAAGCTGCTCCGTCCCGGGAAACTCCACAGAGAGTGGAATGATGAAGTGCTGGAAGCCTACAAGGAGATAATGCTCCGACGCGGAGAAATCAGGGAACCGGAAGAAATCAGCAATTTCTTTTACCACGGCATAGGACATCACATCGGTCTTGATACTCATGATGAGAATGTGTCCAGTACTCCAATAGCTTCGGGTATGGTTTTCACTGTTGAACCGGGTTTTTACAGTGCCGAAGAAGGCATCGGCATAAGGATAGAGGATGATGTCCTTGTGGGAGAAACCGAAAACACTGTTCTATCAGAGGGTTTTCCCAGAACTCCCGATGAGATTGAAGCATTGATGGCAAGCAGGTGAATCTGAACAGGAAATACATGAGAATGGCCCTGGAGGAGGCAGACAAAGCCCTTTCCCGCGGCGAAGTGCCGGTTGGGGCTGTTCTGGTTACCGGCGAAGGTGAAGTATTCAGAGACTCAAACAGGACTGCAGAGCTTCACCTGCCCCAGTCTCATGCCGAGTGTCTTGTAATCAATGCAGCCTGTCGGGCCAGGGGAGATTGGAGACTGGAAAACTCCACTCTTTATGTGACTCTGGAACCCTGCGTAATGTGTGCGGGACTTATTCTGGTATCCCGTGTCCCAACGGTGGTTTACGGTGCATGGGACAAAAGATTTGGAGCATTCGGGTCAGTTACCAATTTGCTCGAAATGCGGCATTTGAATCATTATCCAGAGGTAAAAGGTGGAGTTCTTGCAGAGGAATCAGCTAAAATGCTCAAGAGCTTTTTCAGGAACAGACGCGGGATGGCGGAGAAATGAAATTCAATACCATGTATGTGTCAAAATGGGCTGATGGTGACCCGCATGATGTCACGGTTATTGAGACTCCCACCTTTTCCCTCCACTCCATGGTCGCAGGTGATTCCTGTAACAGAATTGCGGAGATAGGCAAGTACTGCCGGGCAAACAATATTCATTCCATTATTCTCTGTCCCGGATTCACGAATTCAATGGTTGCTCAGGTAACGACAGAGGTAGGGAATGAGGTTGCAGTAGCAGTCTCCCGTACAGACGGTTTAGGGTCAGTCATCTCTGCAAGAGCCAGAAATGAAGCGAAAAAGGGACTGAAGTAAATGAAGCGCAGTTTCCTGTTGACAATCCTTATCTCCAGAGCTTTCATGCTATTTCTGACAGGGTTACTACTGCTGCCTTTGATGTCTTGCAGGGTAAGAAGCAGGGAATGATACGCAGCGTCATCTTTGATTTCGACGGTACACTGGTTGACTTTGTTGAATCAGACATAGCTGTCCTCAAATATGTCTGCGGGCAGGCAAACCCCGATTGTGCCGTCGATGAGTTCATTGATGCTGCGATAGAGGGCATAATGCAATTCCATGAGCTGGTTGAACGTAAAGAGATCAATCCATTGCTGATGCATCATTACAGACTGTCCCGGGCATTTGTGAGAATGGAAATGGATTGGGACGATTGTTTTGTTGACCTTTATAAATCGCAGCTTCTAAAAAAGACAAAAGCATACACAGGAGTCAGACAATTACTCAGATCTCTGCCGGGCAGGGCAAAACTTGGAATAATCACCAATGCATATAATGCTGCACTCCAACGGGAAAGAATAGAAGCATCCGGTCTGGAGCAGTTTTTTCAGGAGATACTCATTGCAGGAGAAGTCGGCATTGCTAAACCGGATCCGGAGATTTTTCTGCTTATGAGCAGGAAACTTAATGTATTTCCTGAAGAGTGTCTTTTCATAGGAGATTCGATTCACTACGACATCAAAGGAGCACATTCTGCAGGAATGAAAACAGTATTGTACGGCAAAAGCAAATCAGTTTCAGAAGTACCGGACTACAGAGCAGAAGATATTCGAGAACTGGCAGGTTTGCTTGAAAATCTTATTGTACAATAGCTGGTTAGTTTTTCAGACGAAGGCGGGGTTGGAGTTTAATGCCGAAGATTGATACAGAGCGGATTAGGGTAGCCTTCGACATGGCAGGATGTCCCAACCGTTGCCGGCATTGCTGGCTGGGTATGGGAAACAGCCTTGTTCTTTCTGAACAGGATGTTCGCTGGGGAGTTGTTCAATTCCGGGATTTCATTGCACGGGGGAACACATCAATCAGGGATCTTTCTGTTTCAACTCACTTCCGCGAACCGGATTACAGAAATGACTATAGACATTTGTATGATCTGGAAGCTGAGCTTGGCGACGGGAAGCCCAATCGCTTCGAACTGCTCAGTATATGGCGGCTGGCAAGAGATAAAACCTATGCTCCGTGGGCAAAATCCGTAGGTCCGGATACCTGTCAGATCACCTTTTTCGGCATGCAGGAGACAAACGACTGGTTTTACCGCAGAAGCGGAGCGTTCACTGATGCTCTTAAGGCCACGGAAAGACTGCTTGACTCCGGCATGAAGCCCCGGTGGCAGATATTTTTAACCACTAAGCTTCTGCCTGAACTGGATGATCTGCTTGCTCTTGTGGATAAGTTTAATCTCAGGAAGAGGGTCATGGAACTGGACAGTGAGTTTCAGATATTTCTTACTCTTCCCGGCCCGGATGGTGAAGCGGTAAAGATCGAGCATTTGAGACCGGCTGCGAATCAGGTCTCCGATCTGCCCGAGGATCTTCTTGCTTCTTCTCGAAAGCATTTGGAGAAGGATATTCTCTGGAGAACAGAAGCAGAGCTTGCCTCCGAGATTATCAATGCTCCGGAGGAGAAGGAAGAACTTCCGGAAAAGCTGTGGTTTTTCGTATGCGGCAACTGGGATGTTTATGCCAACATCGGCACCCTTGAACCCTGGTGGTGTCTTGGAAATTTGAAAAGGGATTCAGTTGAAACTATCATTAAAAGATATAAACACGATAAGGTCTCCGGCCTGAAAGCTCTGTTTCTCCGGTCTCCCGCAAATCTTGCCGGAAAGTACGGCAATCCCGATGGAGAGAGGATCTATTCCTGCCGGGACAGCCTTTTGTGCCGCTACCGGGAAGCCCGCTGCAAAAATGAATGGAGGGAAAGCAATGGGTAACGACTTCGAAAAATCATACATGGGACAGCTTCGGAAACTTGTGGGGGATCAGAGGATTATCGTACCCGGTGTACGTGCTGTAATATTCAACAAGCAGGGAAGGGTACTTCTAATTCATCGGACCGATTCCGGACGGTGGGGAATGCCAGCAGGCGCGGTGGAACTGGGAGATTCCGCTCTTGATGCTTTGAAGAGGGAGGTCAGGGAAGAGACAGGATTGAATGTTCTTTCAGCTACACCATTTGCGATTTACTCACACTCACGCTATTCCTTTTCATACCCCAATGGGGACAAGGTACAGATGTTCGTTCTTGTATTCCGGGTGGATCAGTGGGAAGGGGAACTGATCAGAGAAACAGATGAGACTGTGGGCGCGGAATTCTTTCCTCTGGACAATCTTCCCGATCTGCACGAAGTGTACGTTGAGACTCTGAACGACCTTAAGAATTACAATGGCGAATTCATTGTCAAGTAGGGCTTGCCGACCTGTTCTGCAAGTGGAGAGAAAGGCAATCCGGACGCTTTTTGCTGTTGAATCCGTTACCTCAAAGCATATATGATAAGGCAATTCGGAAATAGGATAAGCGGAGTCAGCTATATTGAAAGACCGGGAGCATATGCTGTTATTGTGAACAGCACAGGAGAAATTGCTGTAATCAAAGCGGGTATCGGATACCATCTCCCCGGTGGCGGGATTCGCCCCCGGGAACTGCCGGAAGAAGCAGTGAAGAGGGAGATACTTGAGGAAACAGGACTTGTTTTCAGAGTTGAAGAGATAATCGGAACGGCAAATCAGTATTGCTATTCTCTATATTGACAGGAAATACTACAACAAACTCTGCTGCTATTTCCTTGTGAAAGAGTTCGATGAACATGAGAGTTTCGAAGAAGCTGAGCACAGGATATACTGGGAAAACTTAAATGATGCTGAGAGAATACTGGACCATGAGAGCCATTCCCGGGCTGTGAACAGAGCAGGACAAATGATAACTGAAAGTTCCCCGGCAGTACAGACAGGCGATTTAGATGAAATGTGAGGTGCGATAATGGTAATCGCAGCGGAACACTATGAGAATGTGTTATCGGATGTCTATTCTTGGATGTCCGGTGGTTTTGAAAAAGGAATACAGAGGAAGAGTTGAGTTGATTACATGCATGACAGATACAATTCTGCATCTTGATTCAGAAGAAAAAGCTGAGATTCTTTTCAAAAAAGCATATAGATCTCTGGACGAGCGCGGGAGATTTGTGCTGACCTTTCGAGATCTGACCTTTGAACTGCGTGACAGTAACAGGTTTATCCCCGTAAGAAGTGATGACAGTACAATATTTCTGTGTTTCCTGGAAGATGAACTGGAAACAGTTAAGGTACACGATATCGTCTACAGCAAAGCAAATGGAATTTGGGAATTAAGCAGCAGCTTCTACAGGAAGCTCAGGTTATCCGGAGAATGGGTTGAAGAAAAACTGCGGGGCTGCGGATTTGCTGATATTGAAATGCAAACCGAGAATGGGCTTGTCACTGTAATTGCAACAAAGGAAAAGTTCTGAAATGGACAGTACTTTCAGAAGCTACTACACAGGGTTCCTCGGAGTAGAGAACGCGGATCAGATCATTTTCCCGTGTAAGAGAAGGGCTGAGCCTTTCTCTCTGTTTTTTGTCCAGCATCTGATTGCGACTTTCCTTGACAGCGGACCGGTAATTTCTGTGAACCCGGAACTTCTTTCAATATTCACTTTACCCGATAGCGCATACCAGAGGGAGAGTGTTGATACTGACTTCCTTGAAATGATAGATGACAAGATTATCGATAGCCTTAATCCGCGCTTTTACAATATCAGGATGATGTCCAGAATGACAGTAGCTCGTTCTAACTTTGATGAATCGAAAAGTGATGTTGATATAAGGGTGCTGAATGAAAAGGATAAGGCTCAATTCTGTAAACTAATCTCCGGCAGAGGGCAGAGGTTTTGTGATGATATATGGGAAGCAAGACTGCATGCTGTGCAGGAAGGCAGATACTTTGCCGCTTTTCAGAATGGAGAAATTGTATCCACATCCTTTATCTCGGATATTGATTCAGGCGGGGCGAATCTTGTGGTCAGCACAGTACCAGAGTACAGAAAGCGGGGATTCGGGAAGGCTGTTGTGAGCTGCGCTGTGAAGTGGTGTTTTTCAAACGGATATCTTCCAATATATCTTGTGGATATCAGGAACACTCCATCTGTAGAACTTGCTGAGAGTATAGGGTACAGAGAGGCTTCAAGAGAAGTGATAGTATCAGGATACCATGGAATCAGTCCTGACAATTGAAGAATAAGTACGTTGCTCTGTTTTTCATTTTGTGATCTTAACCCACTGCCGTCGCCATTCCGGAGCGTCATAGTTATCAGGCCAGAATTCCGTTTGTTTTGTGATAAGTCCGTTTTCTACTGTATGGAATGTTATTACTCTGGCATTTACTGTACCGTCGGTAACATTCACATCACTGACAACTCGATTGCCTTCGCAGACAACTGTATTGATACTGAATTTCCAGATACCATTTGCAGGATAATTCGTGTTTATCTCAGCGAAGTTCTTTCTGCCGATAATCAATTCTGAAGATTGAGGCCAGTAGCACTCAAAGTCTTCAGACAACCATTTGCTGCCTTTATGGAAGTCATTACTTTCCATTGTCTTCCAGTAAGCGAGAACAACTTCCTTTGTTGTCATAATGTCTCCTGTTTATCTCCCGGGTGTTTTGATGTATTCACATTTTTCCTCTCGGTATTCAGTTATCCCCATTTGTATTGCTTTCCCGTCAATCGTCCTGCTCCTGTGTCAGAATTACTTTTACTTCCCTGAAGATTCTTCGATTGCGTTGCCTATGATAGAGCTTTGAATCGTTAATCACAAGATTTTGCTTCGGTTTTTACGGTAACCCGTGTGTTCATGTGTATCGTCGGGTTTTCGAATTTGATTGTTTGGAATTTCCTTGAAGGATTAAACGGAGCCGGAGAAGACTTCATAAACGGTGAAAACACAAGGAGCCCGGCTGGTTGCCGGGCTCCTTGTGGTCTGCCTGTTTCAGCTAGATGCTGAGAACGGTAAATTCGATCCTGCGGTTCCTGGCTTTGTTGGCCGCAGAATTGTTGGCGGCAACCGGGTTGGCTTCACCGTAGCCGATTGTTGTCAGTCTATTGCCTGCAATGCCCTTGCTTACCAGATACTGATAGACAGACTGGGCGCGGCGCTCGCTTAGGGTCTTGTTTGAGCTTTCACTGCCGTCGCTGTCAGTGTGTCCGGCGATCTGTATTCTCGCTGTGGCGTTGTCTCTCATAAGAATGGCCACACTGTCCAGTATGGGGTAACTCTCAGGCTTAAGGTTAGCACTTCCGGACGCGAAGTAGATGTTGTCAAAGCTCATCACTTCACCGGCACGCAGAGAGGCGCGAAGGGTGAATGACAGGCTCACAGTTTCGTTGGCAATAATGGTTGTAGTCTGGTTATCTGAAATGTAACCGTCTGCCTGTACTGCCACAGGCCATGTTCCCGCTTCAACCTGTGCAGAGTAGACACCTACAGTACTGGTTGAAACTGTTACGGGATTTGTGCTGCCAATGATAACTGTAGCATTAGCGATTGGCCTGCCTTCCCCGTCTCTTACGGAACCGCTGATTGTTCCAAGGTTGGGAACCAGAGCAAAGTCCAGAGAGATGGACTGGTTGCGGCCGAGAACAACTACAGCGCTGGCATCACGGTATCCTGGAGCAACTACTGTGACTGGAACCTCACCGGCAGGAATCCGGTGGGTGTAGAAGCCGGTGACTTCATCGCTGGTTACATTGGCAATTGGAACACCTGGGAAAGTAATCGTAGAGAATACGGCTTCTCCTGTAAGAGAATCTGTTACCGTTCCGCTGAGAGTGGCCAGGTTGGATTCCTCTTTTCTACCCATCATGTCTGAGGAGAATCCGATCGCGAGTCCGACTCCCCAGTCGAAGACTCCGCCGATAGGCAAGGGTGCCCTTTCTGCGCGTTGAGCTTCTGTAACTATGCTGTCTGTCTGATAGAGACCGTGACCCAGATCATAGTACTGAGGATCAAATTCACTGGTGCTCAAGTCGAAGGTGATGTCGATGAATGTACCCGAGCTGTTCTTGAACCTGACACCAGGAGTGAAGTAGGAGATACTTGCGTTGTCGCGGTCAAGAAGTTTCTGATTTGTATACTCGAAGAAAATGTCCGCGTATGGAGTAGGTACCTCTACACCGAAACCGAAGTTGAAAATGCCATCGGCAACTTCAAGGGCAATTTGTGTAGAATCAGAGTAAGTCCAGCCAATGGTATCCGGAGTGACGCGGAAATCTGTGAAGTGGTAGTTCTGCGTGTATTTAGCGTAGCCGAGATTGAGATGTGCTTTAACAGGAGCCATGGGCAGCCAGCGACCGAAATCTCCGGTAACAAGAAAATCCATTGAGTAGTTACTGTTTCCGGTGGTACTGAAGGGTTTGCGGATGGTACTCATTATCTGGCCAGTGTGCCATGTGCCGTCAGAACCGTCGAGGTTGTGAAGGAATGCAGTATCCGCCGGAGCGAAGCCCAATCGAAAATCCCCGCCAAACCAGACTATATCCTCAACACCGGGAATGGGATTGTAACCACCGTGAAGAATAATGTTTATGCTCTCGAATCCCTCTACTTCTTCCCAATGTCCGGTTGAGCGTTCTTCGTAAAGATCTCTTTCAAACGATGTACCGGAGTAAGACGCGGTTGCAGCGAGATCAACATAGTCCCAGACACCGTAAGCAAGGCTGAGTCTTCCCTGTCCGGTGTGCTCTGTCTCTGTTATCTCTGGAAAGAGAAGATCCTGAGGCAGATAGTGGCTGTGGTAGACGTAATTCAGATATTCATTGGCCGCAGTCCAGTAAGACACGCCCAGTCTGAAGGACATTTCGTTGAAACCCAGAGGTAATGCGCTGTTCACTCTGTGAAGCCCCGGGACGCCCCAGATTGATGGAGCAGCGAAGGAAGCTGAAACCAGGACAGCAAGAAGTACAGTAATAACCCTTTTCAATTGAACCCCTCCTTTATGAAAAGAAAAAACATTCACCATTCCATGAAGCATGCCAATATTCGGCATTGCGGTCAACCGACAGGATTCTTCAGCTTGACCTGCGAGAGCAACCGTCCTATAAAAACAGTAATATGAACAACGCAGATGATTATATTAGGGAGCACATCAGGGCCGAAGGAAGGGTGCAGGGTGTTGGCTTCAGATTCTGGACACTGAAACACGCACAACGCCTTGGTCTTGGAGGCGAAGTGTTCAACATGCCTGATGGTTCTGTTGAGGCAGTATTCTGCGGCGGAATCAACACCATTGAGGAAATGATTCAACTTTGTAGTAAAGGACCAGCCTGTTGCTGTGTCGTAAATTTAGAAACAGTGAGCAGAGTGGCAATTGCGATGTGTCCTGAGAGTTTTATAATTCTGCGGTAAACAGAGAGGAATTAATTTAATGAGAACAATTCTGTTTTTGCTTGTATTCTTTGTGGCGGTCGCCCTGGCCTGGGATCCCCTTTCCTACAGTTATCTCAGCGAAGTTCTTCCTGTAACCGGTACATCCAGCGACTTTGGTCTGGGATATTTTGGTTTCAGCCAGTACTGGGAGACTGATACACTTGGTTTTGACAGTCTGTACGACCACAGAGAAGGGTTTGGTGTGGTTAGATTTCTTTGGGCAGGCAGATACGGCCTTACATCCAGTCATACCATCAGTTTGATTATCCCGGCATTTCTTCAACTTGCTGGCCCGGGAGATACAACCGGTGTGGGCATAGCCGATCCTTGGATATGTCTGGACGGATGGATGAGCAGGGATCCTCATTTCCTTCTGCGTGGAGCTATTCGCCCTACCTTAAAAGGTACTCTTGACACAGGAGACTACACAGAAAGCGACAGACATGTTGCTGTTGAAGCGTCAGCAACATTTCTGATTCCCGTATCCGGAACTCTCTCCGGTCCCAGGTTGCAGGTTTCCGGAGGATTGCGTCATTACTTTACCGCATGGGATCAGGTGCCTGGAGCGCCGCGTGATTCTGCGGATACTTCACCTGGTACAGAGCTTAGAGGTGAAGCCAGATTGATTCTTCCAGTGAACCGCGAGTTGAATTTCCACGCAGGGCTTGAGATGGCTACCAGAGGAGAAACGGAAGTAGACTCTGAGGAAATCTCCGGCAGTGAGGTTTCTCATGTGGATCTTCGTACAGGCATTGAACTGGACAACTCCCAGCTGAAACTTGAAGTGGATATCTACTACCGCCTCAGTGGCGAGAATGTGAATAAGGAATGGGGGATTGTTGTCAGCGGCATAGGATTTGATATGGGAGACATCTTCAACCTTGGAACGGGTGGTAGAACCAGCTCTACAGATTCCAGAGATTCCGGCTCGGGGGATCCCGATTCCGGAAGAAGGACTGGATGAGAAGGTTTTTGTTCTTAGTTCCCATTCCGTTTCTTGCTGTCATTTTTGCTTTGATTGCCAGACCTTACAGTATTGGAATGAAGCTGAGAAACACCGCGGAGGCTTACTCGCAGGCACTGAGTACAGGGCATGCACAGGAAGCTATGTCCATGATGACTCCAGAAACTGCTGAGGGGTTGTCAAAGGAATTTCTCAGCAGGCTGGAGGGAACTGCTGTTCCCTCTGATTTCAGATATGATGGTTCAGATGCCAGGGGGCTCCGGATGATTGGTTCTGCCGGGGATTCCGGTAGTAGAGTTGTCTGGTTCTCCACTGAAAATGGTATCCGCGTAACACACGATACCGCTCTTGACAATATTCTTGGTTCCGCGGTTATGCTCTGTCACGCAAATGCCCTGATAGATCCTGAAGGGCACTGTCCTGTCTCTGGAATACCCTACGAATATGATGTTGAGACAGGTACCGTAGTTTGTCCGGAAGGTCATCTTGGCGAAGGGATAATAATCAGTTCAGACGCCTGCTCTCTGAGAAGAGATTCTGTAGCGCTTGAACTTAGTGAATATCTTGAGGCGGGATACAATTACCCGGAAACCCTTGAGGAAATGTTCATCATTAGTGGTGAAGAATATGGAAGAAGGGGTGGCTACCGATGTCCCGACAATGGATACAAGTACTACGAACTAAGAGATGGAGAAATTTATTGTCCATTCCACGAAGAATCTTCCGAAATGGCAGAGGAACAGTGACGACATACCCGAACCTGATTGAAGATCAGGAGACATTCAACAACCTGATGAAAGATATTCGCAGGAAACCGGTAGTTGCCCTTGATACCGAATTCCACTGCGAAAAAAAGTACTGGCCTGATCTATTTCTGATACAGCTTGCAGCTGACGGTATTGGACCGGTAGCAGTTGATCCGCTTGCGGTAAAAGATCTTACTCCTCTTGCCGAGCTTTTTGCAGACAAGGAGATAGTGAAGGTTCTGCACAGTGCCCGGAATGATCTTGCGATTCTCTTTAACGATATTCCGGAATTCAGAGTAGCGAATCTTTTTGATTCCCAGATAGCTGCCGCTTTTCTTGGGTATGGCGAACAGATCAGCCTTGTTAATCTGGTTCACTCGGTATGCGGAGTTCAATCCAGAAAGAAGTACTCAATGAGCGACTGGTCCGCCCGGCCTCTTGCAGAAGGTCAGCTTGAGTATGCCCTTGATGATGTAAGGCATCTTGTAAAAGTACACGATGTTCTGGCGTCTGGCTTGAAGAAGAAGGGAAGAACTCACTGGTTCGAGGGAGAATCGGAATCACTTCTCGAATCTTCAACATATGCCATTTCACGGGAACGCCTTTTCAGCAAAGCCAGATCTGCTGGCAAGGTAAAGAGAGTAAATTTCCCTCTGCTATGGAGGCTTGTCAACTGGCGGGAAGACACTGCAAGAGAGATGAATCGTCCAAGGTTTTATGTAGGCAGAGATCATCTTCTGTGCCGTCTGGCGGTACTGGTACCAAAGAATCCGGATACCATTCGAAGTCTTCGGGCACTTCCGGGAGGGTTTGTGGAAAAGTACGGGGAAGCGGTGGTTGAAGAGGTAAACAGATGCAGAAAAGATCCGCCAGAGGATGTACCAACGCTTGTACTGCCCACGCACGACTGGGGCTATACTGCAAGGAAAGACATACTCCGTATCTTTCTGAAAATGAAATCCAAGTCTCTTGACCTTTCTCCCGCCCTGCTTCTGCCCAGAGAAAGTTTTGAGTCTATCCTGGGAAATCCTCCGAAGAATCTGGAACAGTTCATGACCAGAAAAGACCTTACCGGGTGGCGCAAGGAGGCACTGGGACCGGATCTTGTTGACCTGCTTACAGGTAAACTTGCCATGGCACTGAAAAAAGGTAATTCCCTGCGATTTATAAAAGTAAAATGATTGGAGGTGTTACCCCTCGAAAACTGCTGAAGACAATGTCTCAGAGCATTGGAGAGGCTGGTTTACCGTCCCCTCTTGTGGCAGGAGCTGATCCTTTCTTTGTTCTGGTAGGCACAGTTATCAGCCTTAGAACTCGTGATGCCGTCACAGAGGTTGTTACCAGACAGGTTCTTGCCGCAGCGCCTTCTCCGGTAGAGTTGGCGGCCATTCCAGTGGAAGAGCTGGCAGAACTGCTTCATCCCGCAGGATTTTTTAACAGAAAAGCGATTCAACTGAAAAAGACTGCGGAGATTCTTCTTCGAGACTACAATGGAGAAATCCCCAGGAATCGCAAAGCACTGGAATCGCTGCCGGGTGTTGGCGGTAAGACCGCAGCCTATGTTCTTTCCATGGCTTTTAAGATTCCGGCAATTTGCGTTGATGTTCATGTACATCGGATCAGCAACAGAATGGGAATAATCAAGACAGCATCTCCAGAAGAATCAGAAAAAGCTCTTATGGAGTATTTCCCTGAAGAACTATGGATTCCTCTTAACCACATTTTTGTAAGATTCGGGCAGCGAATATGTCTTCCCCGTAATCCAAAATGCAGCGGATGCGTTTTCAAAGGCTGGTGCGACTATGCTGATTGATGTAACAAAACCTCTTTACAATGGAATAAATGTGTGGCCGGGAGATACGCCCTTTGAACGGGTAACAACAGAGACAGGGGATTTCACTTCATCGAAGGTAACAATGTCTCTGCACACAGGCACTCATATGGATGCACCAAGACACCGATTCAAAAACGGGAAAGCAGTTGATGATTTTTTCCCCTTTATTGTTCCCGCTCTGGTGAAGATATCAGGAGATCCCGCAGGCAAAGCTGTTCTGCTTGATAAACCTGTTACTCCCCATGAGGCTGAAGAGCTTGTAAAAGGTGGTATGGTTCTCATAGGAACTTCTTCAATCTCCATTGACCATGGAGATCTGATGGATGCCCACGCTATAGTACTTGGTGCCGGTATTCCAATAATTGAGAATCTGGAACTTGGGGAGGTGGCATCGGGAGAGTACATTGTTATGGCCTTCCCTCTGAAAATTACCGGGTCTGACGGATCTCCGGTGCGAGTGATACTTGCTGAAAATCCTGAAGACATTATTTCATTCAAGCAAGTGGAGGAGCAATGATGACTGACGATCTGAAGAAAATCCACCGCAAACTTGCGGTTGATTGTTTCAATGCAACATGGGATCTTCTTGACAAAAAGGATCGTACGGAAGATGACAATTTCAGAATGATCCACACAGCCCATGCCTCCCGTTTTCACTGGGGTGAAACAGGAACATCTCTGGAACTCCAGAGAGGGGAGTGGCAGATATCAAGGGTGTATTCAGTTCTTGGCCTTGGAGAATCGGCTCTTCATCATGCTCAATACTGCCACGATATCTGCAAAGAAAAGGGGATAGGTGATTTTGACATGGCATTTGCCTGCGAAGCCCTCGCCAGAGCTCACCATGCCCTGGATAACTCCAGAAAAAGAGACATCTTCATAAAGATGGCAAAGGTCGCTTCAGAAAGCATTGAAGATACAGGGAACAAAGAATACTTCCTCAAAGAGTTGAGTTCAGTTAACTGAACCTGCTACAAGTTGCTCAAAGAACTCTTTGCCAACGTAATCGCAGGAACAGCCGGAAACAGCTTCTTCAAAAGTGCATTTTCCTCCACTGCTCAACACTGTTTTCAGATAACAGAGTCTGTCGTCTATTGCCCGGGTGACATCTTCTTCGCCGGGGAGTTCTGGCCCGTGGCTCAGAAGAACTCGGTCTCTGCTCATTTCTTTCAGCATTTCAAGTGAGGGAATATGCTTTGCAAGTTCATGGAATTCGACCCATGGCAGTATGGCTTTCCCATCGTAACGGCTCATAATGTTATCGCCGGCATGGAGATACTTTCCGTTGATATCAATGAGAATACTGCATGCTGAATGACCGGGTGCCGGGGTGAAAGAGAGATTGAACTCTCCAAACTTGAAACCATCAGAAAAAGACACAGGGGTAACAGTCTGCGGTATGTCTTTCGTAAGAGTTTTCTTGTACTCAGGGCTGCCCAGTACGGTAATATCCCGGTCCAGAGCTAGAAGCCCCGCCGCATGATCCGGGTGGAAGTGGGTTAGAAGCACATGTGTCAGTATGAGTCCTTTTGATGTAAGGTCTTTTTCCACCTGTTTTGCCTGGCTGCGGAAAGCTGAATCAATCAGCATCACATCTTTTCCGCTCAGCAGTGCATACAGATTGAATCCGTACAGGAACCCCTCTTCCTCTGGGAATCTGTAGTTAAACAAGTCATTTTCAATGCGGTCAACATTCATGTTGTGTCCTCCTTTTCTCTCAGGAAACATAACAGGCGACTTGGCCGTATAGTTTGTGATATTTCTTATTTAAGGATTTCTGAAGAACTTCAGTTAGATACCCGGCTCGCCAGGCTCTACCCCATAATGGCAGTGACTGGTTGATGCAATGGTTCGTTCTACGATTGTTTGCTCCTTTGTGAATCAAGATACTCCAATAACAATTCAGACAAATCCAAAGCCGGTAAGGTTTCTATTTGCTTTGTATAGAAGTCATAGGCGTCAGAATCAAAGACCTTACTGTCTTTCAGGATCGAGCCCTTGAGATCCAGAGTCACAAATATTTTTTCAGTTAGCACGCAACAAAGGGTTTCAAACCAATGATTGTAACCAGAATTATTGCTTGATCTGTTTTTGGCATCTTAATTTAACTTAGCGAATTGCCCCAAATTCACTTTTGAACCGAATGCAAATAAGTAGATAGTGCTAGGTCGTTTAATGACGACACAGCACGCTATTCTAGTTCATTTGGATTGTTCGCTCTTAGCTCGAATCCATCACAATTAGCCCTTGAAAGAAGCTCCAAATTGTAGTATAATAGTTGTGACGCAACGACTTACACTAAACAAAGAGGAGCTTCAAAATGTCACAGTCTGCAGCGAATAATAACCAAATGTCTTTTGAATATCCAGGGCTGAAAAACAGAAAAATCGTGCAGATTTCTCCGGTGGTACCATGACTTCAGATGCAGACGGAATGTTACTTCGTGAGGTTGATAAGGGGCTCAAAATAGTCAAGGAAGTTTCTGAAGCATTTACTGATTCCAGAGACCAGCGATTTGTGGAACATTCCCTCGAATCCATGCTCAAACAGATTATCTACGGTCTTTGTCTTGGGTACGAGGATCTCAATGATCATGATAACTTGCGTAAAGATCCGGCTTTTGCAGCAATGTTGGGGCACAATGATCCAGCGGGTAGCAGCAGAAAAAAGAAAAGTGATATTGGAGCTTGGTAATCGCGAATTGGAGAAGCCAAGTCGTTATCAGAAGATTACTTGTGATTTTGATAAAATTGAGCAGACAAAAACGAACATCTCTCTGGATCTACTTGAGCGAGAAGGAGTACCCAACAGGTTAATCATAGATGTTGATTCAACCGATGACATTGTACACGGGAAACAGGAAGTGTAAATTTCACGCCTACTATGATAACACCTGTTACACCCCTCTTTACTTTTTCATAAACGATCATTTGATTGTTTCTGACCTCCGTACTATCAAGCCTGAACCGGCCTGTGGTGTTATTGCCCATCTTGAGAGAATCGTACCGATTCTTAGAAAGAAGTTTCCAGGAGTAGAAATTCTTCTCCGTGGAGACAGTGGTTTTTGTCGAAGAGAGATAATGGAATGGTGCGAAGCAGAGAAGAACAGGATTTATTATCTGCTCGGTCTGGCAAAGAACAATATCCTGAATGGTATTATC
>JAIOSV010000063.1 GCA_021107435.1 Candidatus Sabulitectum sp.
GTGGAGCTTGACTACTCTGCAATGCCGGGAATCTCTGCCAGCCTGGTTACTCTTGCTTTTGACGGCGATCAGGAGGGACAGGGATGGCATTTAAGTACAGCAACCAGATCTGATGGAACTACTTCAGTTTCTTTTTTCATATCCAGTCAGGAAACGGGGGAGCTGGCACTGTATGATCTCGCAGGAAGAAAAGTCATTACCCTGTGGGAGGGATCCGGTAACGCTCTGGCCTTTTCCGCTGATATAGTAAAGGGAGACTTTCCCGCAGGGTTGTACTTTGTTACTCTGACTGGTGAGAGCACAATGCTGGCAGGGAAGTGTTTCCTTTGGTAAAATCAAACAGGGAATGGTAATGAGTTTTTCTATTTTTGCTCTTTTATCCGGGGTTGGCGTTCTGCTCGCGCAGATTGCATGGAATCGGCAGCTCCTCCTGATTACCGGTGGAAGCATTGATGCAACAGCTGTTGTTCTCTCTGCATTTATGCTTGGCCTGGGATTTGGCGGCAGGTATTTCGGCAGAAGAGCCGAGCAATCCGCCAATCCTGTATTAACTCTGAGAATCACAGCGGCGGGAGCAGCTCTCTGTTCATTTGTGCCGCTTCTTATTGCTCCTCTGGCAACAACTCTGTATCCAGCTCTTTACAGTTCAGGTCTTCAGCTTCCTGCCAGATTTGTGATCGCTTTACTTATGATCTTTCCAGCCACTTTCTTTGCCGGAGGTATTGTACCATCGATGGCCAGGCTGGTGGAAGGTCCGGGAGGTGCTGCAAGGGTTTCCAGACTTTACGGATTGAATTCTCTGGGTTCAGCACTGGGCGGGTTCCTTGCCGGATTCATACTGCTGGAGGCTATTGGAATTACCTTTACCCTGATACTTGGAGCTGCCCTGACAATAGCCTCTCTATTCCTGATCAAAGCTCCCGGATTACAGGCAAAATGCATTAAGGAAACAGATCCGGGAGTGAAACCGGGTATGTTCTTCCTCTGGGTATACTTCGCAAGTGGAATGCTTGCTCTTTCCTGGGAGATGGTCTGGAGTCGTCAACTGACTTTCGTGCTGGGCAACAGCACTTATGCTTTTGCCACAATGGGAATGATGGTGCTGCTGGGAATAGGCATCGGCAGCATAGCGGGAAGAAGGATTGCAGCTGCCGCCGGAAAACCTCTCGTCTCTTTCGGGGTTGTTCAGGTGCTTCTCGGCGTGGCAAGTGTCATTCCTCTTATGGCTCTGGGCAGTTTTTCTTCTTTATCCGGGAAGCTGAGTTTCTTCAGCGGGTGGGCAGGCAGTATTTCCGGTGACATACTTGCCGCAATGGTTTACATGCTTCCATCAACTGTGCTTATGGGAGTAACCTTTCCTCTTATGGTGAAGGCCGCCGCCAGGGAACAGAAGCTGGGAGAGGATGTGGGAATTCTTTCCATGGCCAACTGCATGGGCGCAGCCGCCGGTCCCATACTTGCCTCTCAGGTTCTCTTCAGATTCCTTGGAGTCACCCCTTCGGTTCTTCTTCTTGCATGCATGAACGCATCACTTGGTTTCTTCGCTTTCTGGAAATCACGCCGACTCATGCTGTCTCTGCTTGCTCCGCTTGGAGCCATTGTATCCGTTATCCTGATTCTTGGGGCAAGAACTCCCGGTTCAAAACCGCCGGGGGGAATGAATCTGGTATTTTTTGAGGAGGGCCGAACAGCCACAGTAGCCGTTTTCGGCAGAGAGTGGGACAATCACAGAAGTCTGAGGATCAACGGCGTTGAGGAGGTGCCGGTGGATCAGGCTTCTCTGGAAGCCTTCTATCTGCTTGGTCATCTGCCATGGGGATACAACCCTGAAGCGAAAACAGCCATGGCAGTTGCTATGGGCGGAGGGATAACAAGCGGAGCATTGCTTACCCATCCAATAGACACTCTGGTTTGCGCGGAGATCTGTCCCGAGGTTGTACTGGCTGCAATTCACTTTGAGAAGCAGAATCAGAGACCGGATCTTGATCCAAGATTTGAGCTGGTAGGGGATGATGGCAGGAACTTCCTTCTGGGTTCCGACAGAAAATTTGATTTGATAGTTTGTGATGCGACACATCCCGGTTCCAGTGAAAGCTGGCTGCTGTACACAGAGGAATACTACTCTCTTGTACTTTCCAGGCTGGAACCAGGCGGAGTAGCCGCTCAATGGGTTCCTCTTCACAGGCTTCCTGTGGAGGAGTTCACCAGAATCATTGCAACCTGGAGCAGAGTATTTCCTGATGCCGCAGTGCATTCTGCAGGAGGAAGACATGCCATCCTGATAGGCTCTGCTGAAATACTACAGCTTGATATTGCATCAATATTCGGAGACAGCATTGCTGCTGAGCAGCTTATTGCAACAGGATTCAGAGAAGATGAACCTGAGTTTCTTCAACCGCTTCTATCCAGTGATGAACTGCTTTTAACAGTCGAGTCACCGATAAGATCAAACACCGATGATCTTGCCCCCTGCCAGTTTCTTATACGGAAGTGTCAGGGAGATCCTCAACAGACCATAGGCGAGAACATGTCTCTTATGCTCTCGTTGGATGCGGACGGTGAGGCAAGCCCTGTTCACATTGGTCAGATCATTTACTGGAACACAATGCTTCCTCAAGCTGCTGAGTTTTTCAGGTCAGAAGAGGTTCCCTCTGCCATGGGTAGAAGATGGCTTTCTGCCACTCTATCCACTGGCGCAGAACTCTTGTATAATGAAGGTCGTTATCGGGAAGCTCTGGAACTCGCGGATATGGCCTGGGCGGCGGATCCCGAATGGAAGAGAAATATTGATTTAGTGATTGAAATAAACAGAGCGCAGTCTTATGCACAGGAGGAACTTTAATGGGAAGAATTGCTTTTCTGTTTCCAGGACAGGCATCGCAGGCGGTGGGCATGCAGGCTCACCTCAAGGATTACCCGGAGGCTGTCGAATTTCTGGACAAAACACACGAATTCAGCGGACTGCACGATCTTGCGGAAACAATCAGTGATGGATCTGCCGAGAAACTTACAAAAACAAATTACGCTCAGCCTGCCATTACCATGGTGAGTATAGCTACCCTCAGAATACTGCAGGTAGCGGGGATTCAGCCTGAGGGAACAGCGGGCCACAGCCTGGGAGAGTACTCCGCACTTGTGGCTGCAGGAGTTCTTATGCCGGAAACTGCTGTAAGACTTACAAGAATTCGCGGTGAACTCATGCAGAAGTGCGCCGATATGTACCCAGGTGGTATGCAGGCTATTCTCGGTATGGATCTGGAGAAGGTAACCGAGATGGTGGAGAAGGCAAGCGGGAAAGGTCCTGTGGGAGTTGCCAACATGAACTCAAAGGGTCAGGTTGTTATATCCGGGGCAAAAGCCCCACTGGAGTATGCCGGTAAGCTTTGCAAAGAAGCCGGAGCTAAAAGAGTTATTTCACTGAAGGTCTCAGGAGCCTGGCACAGTCCTTTAATGGATGATGCAGCAAGGGGACTTGAAGATCCTGTCAGAGAAGCCGCTTTCTTTGATCCCGGCATTCCTGTGGTTGCCAATGTAACTGCCAGCTACATCACAGGAGTTGAGGAGAGCAGAGATCTTCTTATCAGGCAGGTCACATCTCCTGTTCTCTGGGCCGATTCAATGAAACTTATGATTGAGAATGGCTTCGACATCTTTGTTGAAGTTGGACCGGGAAGAGTTCTTCAGGGTCTCCTTTCGAGGAATCGCGATGTGACTGTTTACGGCACTCACGATGCCGACGCGCTGAAGAAGACTCTGGACGAACTGAGTTAACAGAGGAAAAGGGGTGTTTACCACAAGGAACAGGCACCCTGCATGACTCAGCGGGCTTTGCAACGAAGGTAAAGAGAAGTTGCTCATTACTGCGATGGTTCGCTCAGACAGTTCAGGACGGTCTTATTGAAATCATCGATTTTCTCATGCTTAGACAGGATGTGCTTATGCGTTGTTTAGCCGCTTCTTTTCTGTTTGCTCTTGCCTCGACAAGCGCCCTTGGTGATTCTTCAACTATGTTCGAATTTCCTGACGGTCAGACAGTGGCGCTTACATCCAACGGAAACATTTCCATGGCTGCGGAAAGCGTATCTATTGTACCATCCAATGAGCTTTTTGAGAGAGGCTACTCCATAAAATTACCTATGATGGAAGTCAGATGCATGTTTCAACTCGTGAATAACACTGATGAAGAGCGGAACATCACAGTCGGTTTTCCCATAGATGATAGATTCGGTGATAGTTACAGAATAATTGATCCTGGGGATGAAATGAGACTGCTGTGGGAAAACAGTGCCACATATGCTGATAGCACATACATGGCAATACCCCCGAATCTTAATTTCAAAACGTTTGTGAACGGGGAAGAAATTCCCGTGTATTACCGTTTCTGCGCCGGTCCCGGCAATGAAGACCTTGGAAGACCTCCAATAGCAGCTGTCTGGAAGATGAAATTCCAGGCTGGAGAAAGCATAACACTTGTTAATACATACAATACGAGCTGGGATTATTTCAATTACGATGCTGTTGAAACTTACTCTGTTAACTACATCCTTACTACCGGAGCCACCTGGGACGGACCCATAGGAGATGTCGTTATCACCCTTCGAATTCCAGCGGAATTCCCAAATCCAACTGTAAGTGATACACTTTATTCCTTCTGGGACTGGACGGGTAGCCCTGTCATCGATGGTCGGACAGTTATCTGGCAATTTACAGATCTGGAACCAACCGAGAATCTCGAATTTTCCATCAAATGTGATTTTGTCAGGGGTCACATTTCCCATTACGACGGGATTAATGCGAAGTCAATGTATGATGCAATTACCTGGACAGAAGAGGCTCTTCTTGAAAGTGCAACCCCTCTCATTGAAAACGCAATTGGATTCACTCCCACGGCAGAGCTGTGCCTTCCGGTAATAGAAGCCATACCTTATGTATTCAATGGTCACCTGCCGCCGGATGAAGGCGTCATATATTTCTTCAGAACTCCGGATCTTGATCATCCCAGGGAGTTTTCTTCGGATTGTATGCAGAGCCTTGAGGTTGTTGAGGGTGTAAAAAATGAACTGGAAGAGAATATATCTCTGGCGGAAGATGCCGGTTATCTTGAATTCCTGCCGGTGTTCTGTACAGATCATCCCTGGGATGAAGGGATTCTGACCAGGTACGCCGCGTGTCCGGAACAGGAAAGAAGGTTCCTTGATCTGCTCGAATTGCACGAGACCGCCATGGCGGGAGGCCAGATAGAAGATCCTGCGATAGAGGCTTTCTACTGGCTGACTGGATGGTACTTTACGGGAATTCCAGCAGGAGGAGAATTTCTACCGGCAGAAGTTGTTCTTCAATATCTGGAATACTGAGACATGTAAAGCTCTGACAGCCCTCCCTGATCCTGTTACAGCAGGCTGAATATTGGTGAGTTAACAGAAACAGGTTTATGCATGAACCTGAAGCCGGAAGAGCGACACAAGCAAAGATAAGACAGGAGAGTACTTTTGATTAATAATGATATCCTTCGCAGGATCAGGTACGCCCTTGATCTCAGCGATTCCAGAATGATTGAGATATTCGGCAGGGCTGGTGAGCAGGTTACCAGAAATCAGGTTTGCGACTGGCTCAACCGGGAAGACAATCCTGCATATAAAAAGTGCAGTGATGCTCAACTCTCGGTCTTTCTGAACGGTCTGATCATAGACAGGCGTGGCCCAAAGGACGGCCCCCCGCCGGAACCGGTACTGCGCTTGACAAACAATATGATTTTCAAGAAGTTGAGAATTGCTTTGAACCTGAAAGCGGAAGACATTCTGGAGATAATGACACTGGCCGGTTTCAAGCTGAGTAAACACGAATTGAGTTCTTTTTTTCGTAAACCGGATCATAAACACTACCGGGAATGCAAAGACCAGACTCTTCGCAGATTTCTCAAAGGTATGCAGTTGAAATTCCGTCCCAACACGGAGGATTAGATCGGGATTATGAGTGAACAGCAGATCAACAACCCGTTGCATGGTATAACACTGGAGAAGATCGTAACCGGCCTGGTGGAGTCCTACGGCTGGGAGGAACTTGGTCAACTGATCAAGATACGATGTTTCGACAGTAATCCATCTGTTAAATCAAGTCTCAAGTTTCTTCGGAAGACGCCGTGGGCGAGAAAGAAAGTGGAAGACCTGTATCTGATCACAGTGAAAAGGGAGAAGCGGAAGCGCAGAAAAGCTGAAATGAAGCGTCTAAATAAAAGATAATTTCTATGGAGTGAAAACATGCCGGAAAACAAAACCGTACTTAAAGTGCCATCAAGAAGGCACTGGCCCAGGGGCCTTTCAATCCTCCATGAGGATCGGGACATACTTGTTGTAGACAAAGTCAGCGGTCTTTTAACAATGGGTACCGAAAAAATCAAAGAAAACACTGCATACTATCTGCTGAGAGAGTATGTGCGCAAAGGGAACAGAAAATCAAAGAACCGGGTGTATATCGTTCATCGTCTGGACAGAGACACATCAGGTATTATTCTTTTTGCGAAAACTCCGAAGGCGAAGAGTTATCTGCAGGATAACTGGCATGATTTCAATAAGACATACTATGCTATCGTACACGGTGCCATGAAAGAGAAAGAGGGTCTGATAACTTCCTACCTGGAGGAAGACAGCACCTACAAGATGCACTCGACCAGTGACGACAAGAAAGGCAAGCTTGCAAGAACCGGATACAAGGTAATAAAGGAGACAGAGCTTTACAGTCTTCTAGAAATCGCTCTGCTCACTGGCAGAAAGAATCAGATTCGCGTTCATCTTGCAGACAAAGGCTGCCCTGTTGTTGCAGACAAAAGATATGGAGTAAAGGAAAAGGGCAAACTGGCTCTTCATGCGGCGAAGCTGACAATAACCCATCCTCACTCAAAGCAGCAAATGATATTTGAAGCAAAACTTCCCGACTATTTTGAAGGGCTGATGAAAACTTCTCAATAAATCTAAGAGAGGATTTGATTCAGATATGAAGCAATTCACTGCACCGGTAGTTATCAGTAACGGAAGAATGACTGCGCTTGAGAAAGTGTCTCTGAATTCAAAATCATACAGCGAAGACTGGATTCAAGATATTTGTTTTCGAAGTCCTAATCTCTTGCCGGTTGAAGAACTGGAGCCAGCATTTGCTGGAATGATACCCATTTGCAGGGAGCTCTCCACTGAATCAGGTTCAATAGATCTGGTGTATGTAAACGAATCCGGTTTCATTACCATTGGAGAATGCAAATTATGGAGGAATCCGGAAGCCAGAAGAAAAGTTGTTGGCCAAATCCTCGACTATGCAAAAGATATGGCAAAGTGGGATTACTCGAAATTTGAGAAAGAGTGCTTGAAGGCGAGGAAAGAGAGGGGGAAGAGCCTGTTTCAGATAGTAGAGGAATTATATCCTGAGGCAGAAGAGGCAACTTTCATTGATAATCTTCAGATCAATCTGAACAAAGGTCGTTTCCTTTTGACGATCATCGGGGATGGAATTCGAACAAACATGGAAGAACTTACTAATTTCATTCACCGGAACGGAAACCTGAATTTCACTCTTGGTCTGATCGAGCTTCCCATATACAGGAATCCGGATAACGATGAACTGATCGTTACTCCAAGAGTTCTTGCGAAAACAAAGGAAATTGAAAGAGTTGTTTATCGATTTGCGGATAAATCGATCGAAGAAGAGACTGAAATAGAAGAAGTGAACAGCAGAACCATTTCAGAAACTGTTTTCTTTGAGAGATTGCAAAACTCGGTTGGCAAGGCTGTCACAGACACATTCAAACTATTTATTGGAGAGCTGTCTTCAGAATTGCACATCATTTCTAAACTGGGACGGGGCAAAAAACTTTCAATTAATCTGAAATCCATGAATGATTCATATAACTTTGCTTCTATTCGAGAGGACGGTGAAGTCTGGTTTTACGGTATAGTCTCCAAGACGGAGGAAATCGGCAGCAGACAGATCGGCATTGATTACTTGAAGAAACTTGCCGTTATTGTAAATGGTGAGTATTACGATAAGTACAAGCAGTGGTTCTGGTGTGTGAAAAAGAGTGGAAAGTACATTCAACTGAAGAATTACATGAAATACAGCAGCGAATGGAAGTCACTAATTTCACAGACAATGGATGAGATCCGTAAACTTGAGGAAGAGGAATAATCTCTCTTCGTTCGGCTATTGGTTGAATCTTAAGAGCAAATACGGTACCAGCAAATATCAATCAGTTACTTCCCAGCAGATACAATTCCAGCTCGATCTTAAGTTGACGCCAGTTGGGCAGTTTGCTTTCAAGCAGGGCATAGAACTCTGAATTGTGTTTCTCGCTTACAACATGGCAGAGCTCGTGAATGATCACATAATCGATGAATCTTGTGGCGACTCTGATCAACTCACGGTTAAGAGTTATCCGGTTTTGTTTTCTGGAATAGCTTCCCCATCTCTTATTCATCTTTCGCAAAATAACCTCAGGTACAGCAGCTTGTGGAAAATCAAAGAGTTTAAAACAGGCATGAACTCTTTCCGGGAACACCCGCCGGGCAGATGCAATGTACCAGTTCTCAACCAAAGACCCAGCGATTGATGCGTCTTTAGCACCTGCGAGAAATACATTCAAGACGCCGTGCTGCAATGATACTCTCTCTGAGACGCAACCACCGTGCAGCAGCAATTTGTATGAGCGGCCTCTGTACTGGAATGTTTCTCCGCTGACATATTGCTTCTCATTACTGTTCTTGAACTGGGCAAAGAATCTTTTCTGCTTCAGTATCCATCTCAGCTTTTTAGCAAGGAAAGATTCAATTCCGTCAGGCGTTGCATCAACAGGAGCCTTAACAAGCAGTTTTAAATTTGGATAAACAGTTGCAGCTATTGTCTTTCGTTCTTCAAGAATCAGATGGTAGTCAATAGCCACATTGCCGTGTTCAAAGACCATTGACGAACTCATCTGTTCTCCACAGCGAGATCCCAGAACTTGGATATAATAGAATCTATTTTCTCAATTCCCAGAGCAATGTTGTACTCGTCTTTCACAACATCAAAAAGATAGTCTTCCATTTCCAGGCTTACTCTTCTTTTTACTTCAATATTGCTGTCCCAGTCGACTATCTTATTAATTTCAACAATGTCACAAAGAGAGGTGACAATAAGACAAAGCTTGTCAGATGGTACAGAGTGATCAGTGAACATGGTAACAATGCTTCTGTAAAAAGGGTGATATTTCTTCTCACTCTTCAGAGAAGCGGGAATATCACTGTCTTCATAGTTCTGCACCTGTGACTGGAAGTCACGGGCAGCGTCAAAAAGACTTCTGAGGTCTTCCTGGCGAGCTATTTTCAGTTGTTCAATCAAAGCCTCAATCTTTTTGCTGAATCGGCCGTAGAACTCCGGGTCTTTGTGGTAGTGCTCAATGATGGTTCGCTTGGTCTGGGCTGCAATAGCCTCAGCTTTTGATTTACTGGAAAGACCATATTCTGTCTTTTCAATGTATTCGTTGAAGGCACTTGTTTCCGATAAGCAGAGTGGTTCTGACAGCTCTATCACATACTCAGATGAGACATATTTATCAAGAATACGCTTGATCTGATCCCGGTATTTTGAGAAATCAATTTCTTCAGCATTCTTTATCTTCTGAATTTTCTTCAACTCCAGGAATTTCTTCAAGTCTTTCTGGTATCGAACAAGTTTTCTACCATCGAATTTTCTGGCAAAGTCATGCAGCATGCCACAGGCTGAGAACTGCCTGACGAATTTGTTCACCAGTTCATAGAAATTCTCTCGAACTACAACATCTTCTTCCAGTACTCTAATGTATTCTTCATTGTCTTTCTTGTTGCGAACAGAGTTGAAGATACTATGTAACTGCTGGTATATCCGTTCCAGTTCAGCAATTTTCTCATCAGTGTTAAGTAAAGCCCGATCAATATCAGCGGGATCATAGTTTGAGAACAGAGTCATGGCATCATAAAGGTTCTTGGCATTCTTTGAGTAGTCGATGATGAAACCATTTACCTTTGCCTCATGCTCATCGTCGCCGTCAAAAAGGCGATTCACGCGGGCGATTGCCTGGAGCAGATTGTGGTCTTTCAATTGCTTTGCCAGATACAAAAAGGTATTTCGGGGTGCATCAAACCCGGTCAACAGCTTGTCAACAACTATCAGGATACGAACTCCTGAAGGGTCTTCTTTGAACTCTCGAATAAGCATTCGTTCTCTCTTCTCAAGTGAAGAGCCATACTTGTGCTTTTCCTCAGCCAGCCATTCTGCAACCAGTTTCTTGTGCTCAGGCAGCTTGTCATCTTCTTCCTTATCAACTGATTCAGAGATGATAACCGCCACAGGAATGTCATTCTGCAGTTCAAATGCGCGCAAAAACATTATTGCAGCGTATTTTGATGGGGCAACCACCTGAGCTTTCAACCCGGTGTCTGCAAACTCAGAATAGTGGTCAAGAATATCCAGAGCGATTGTTTCAATTCTTTGTGAGGTCTCCAGCACAATCTGTGAAGAGTTGAATTTTCTCTGCAGATCCTTCTTCTGACTTTCAGTCAAGTCTGATGTTATTCTGTTATAGAATCGGTCAAGCAGGGAATTCTGTACTTTCTGCTCAACATATCTTGCCTGGTAGATAAGGGGCAGAACTACATTGTCTGCCTCAGCTTCAGAGATGGTATACGCATCAATAATGCCACCGAACTTGGCGGCGCTGGATTTCTCCTTTTTCATCAAGGGGGTTCCGGTAAAAGCGATCTGGCAGGCATTGGGCAACAACCGGTTTAATGCTGCGTTTGCCTTGCCTCCCTGGGTTCTGTGTGCTTCATCAATAAGAATGAAGACATTCGGATCCGGGTCTACATAATCAACCACTGATGAGAATGAATCAAATTTGTGTATAAGGGCGGTTAGAACACGCTGATCTTTCTGGCGAATCAAAGAAAGCAGTTCGGCAGCAGAGGCAACCCGTCTTACATCTTTCTTGATGTTACATGCGGCAAATGTTTCGCTTATCTGTTTATCAAGAGTTCGCCTGTCCGTAACTATCAATACTCTTGGCAGTACTATTTCAGGGTCATCGATCAAGCTCTTTACCAGCATAACCATTGTAAGGCTTTTCCCGGAGCCCTGTGTATGCCAGATCAACCCGCCATTGCGTCTTCCATGCTCATCAAAGGTTTTAAGTTTTGAAAGAGTCTTTTTCACAGCAAAGTACTGCGGATACCTGGCAATCTTCTTAATTGACCCATCGTAAAGAATAAAGTTGCGAACCATGTCAAGCAGTCGGGCAGGCTCAAGTAATGAATGAAGCCCGATATCCTGCGCTGTAACTGCTCTGTCAAAAGTCTGGGTGTAACCGCCCCGCACCAGGTCACCGGCAATACTGCCAGCAACTGAAATATCAACAGGCTTGTTCACCACAGCAGAAACTGAATTGGCAGAGAAGTCACTTTCTTTCCAGTGGGCATAAAACCGCTCAGGTGTGAGCATTGTACCATACCGCAGAGAATGCACATTACAGGCAATAAGAATCTGCGGAAAAAGGAAAAACTTTGGAACCTGCCCTGCTCCCTGATTCCGAACCATCTGTGAAACAGCTTCAGAAACTTTCACAGATTCTTTCTTGTTCTCAATAACAGCAAAGGGAAAGCCATTAACAAACACAACAATATCAGGCCGTCTGGAATGCCTTTCAAATATCTCAAACTCGGAGCAGACATGAAATACATTATTAGAAGGCTCTTTGAAATCAACAAATTTCATCTGCGGTGAAACACGCCTGCCATCAACCATCTCGGCAACAGCCCTGCCGGAAAGCAGCAGAGAGTAAACAGACCGGGAGGCTTCAAACACACCACCGCTCATATCAACCTGTTCAAACTCGTACACTGCATCACGAATACTTTTTGAGGAAACGGAATCTCCATTAATGGACCGCAGTGCAGAATAAGCTATATCACGCAGCACATACTGCGAGTTACTCTCACGCATCTTTCGTATTTCACCACGAGACAAATACTCATAGCCCATGTTAACAAGCTCAAGCAACGCCGGTATCTGCGATGACGAGGCTTCATCAAAGTCAGGCAGTCTGTAGTCAGCCATTATGCCTCCAGTGCATGCAATCTCCGCAACAGTTTCCCTTTTACAAGCGGCAGTATTGATTCAGCGAGAAGATATACTTCAGTTTCAATCAACAAAGGATGTTTTTTTGCTTCCAGAGAAGGAGCTTCCTTCTCATATCGCCTACTGGGAATGATCATAATCGTGCCATTTCAAGTCTCTCAGATTGGCAAGAAATGGTATTGCACCATACCGCCCCTCAAGATAACCTTTTCTAATGTCAATTGTTTTGTGCTCTTTGTATTTGCTCAGAGGATACAGATCAGTACAACCACCGCTGTCTTTTTCAGCAAACCAGATTTCATCCTGACGGAAAATGCTCTGATCAAGCAGCACTGATTCATGGGTTGTAAAGATAAGCTGCCCCATAGATTCTTCATCATGCGAGAATTTTCGAATCAGCTCTTTGATTAAACTTGGATGAATGCTTCTTTCTATTTCATCTATGATGTAAACATGTTTTTTGTAGAGAACATCATAGATGGCAGGAAGCAGGTTAAGAAGATTTACGGTACCATCAGATTCATCTGTCAGACTTAATTTAATACCCTTGTCGCTGTAAGTCTGATGTTTCAGTTGAAGAACTTTTGCCCATATGCTACCATCTTCATGAACAAATTCTTTGAATGCCTCATCAGTTCCTAGTCGGTGTTCAAATGCAGCAGGCTTAGACTCAGGAAAAAGAACTCCCATATTGTGAGCAAACCAGTCAAAAGCGATTTCTACCATTGCCAGTTGCTTATTCTCCCTGTTTGCCAGTAGATGAAGAATAGGTTTGTCCGGTTTGACGAATTCGGCCAGAAGTATTTCTTTGAGCAGCATGTTCTTCTCATTACTTTCAAACTCAGCAGAAAACTTAATTCTGGAGACAAGGTCTTTGTCTGTTGTTCTTTCATAAACCAGAGTATCATCTTTTTTACCAGAAAGATATAATTCTTCAACTGCAATTCTTCCCTTTACAACTTTTATGGCATACAGGAAACAAACATCATTTTGTATAAACTCAATTGCCATTAACTGTTCATCTGAATCCTCAGGTCGCTCAAGCTTGAATTTGTTACGCGTAACCTCATCAGCAGTGAGATTGCCAACTACTATTTCTTTGAATAGTGCAAGCGCATTAACCAGATTTGATTTTCCCGCAGCATTAGCTCCATAAAGAGCTGACAGTTTCAAAATCTTGAAGCCGCATTCTTGAGCGTATGCATGTGCAGGTAAAGTTCTCAGATTACCAGGCAGTGTATTGAATTCAGTTCGCTTACCGAACGAGTAGATGTTGTCTATAACGAATCTAACAAGCATGATTCCTCCGTTGGGGGATAATTTCACGGAAGACAATGCTTGAATTCGTATGCATGGTCAATGATTTGCCGATGCGCTGGATAGGGGTGAGAATTTCACACGATATATTGCTTCTACCAATCTGAACACTTTTCAAAAAGGAACAGCTTACTTGGTTTAGTGAAGAAACAGTTATCCGGAATTTCCGGATAACTGACCAAACACGACCCGGGTAGCCAAAACGCTTGTTGACGGAAGCAGTTATTAGGAATTTCCTAATAACTGAGCCAATACCATAAAAATACATTCCAGCATAGAGCTTTAGACTTCTCGCATTTTGAACTATCCGGAAATTCCGGATAGTTGGTTCAGTACTGCTGCTCAGAATTTGGAGAATCATTACTATCCAACCTCTTTACAAAACTCAGGAAGTCGAATGGTACCGGTTACCAGATTATTCAGCAGAAACTTCTTCTGATCTCGAAGAAGAGCAAGCTTCTTTTTAAGAGCCTTTATCTCGGAGTCGGCAGAGGAGAGGACGGAGGCGATGGCCTTTTGCTCGGATTCGCAAGGAAGTATCAAATGAAGATTTTCTATTGTTTTTCTACTTAGACTAGGTACACCAGAAGCTTCATTGTATTGCTTCCAGGGTATTGTTTGAAACATAGAAAAAATGAATTCTGTGTTTACCCCAGAATAGCAGTGGATTGCAAATGTTGTATCAACCGCCCAGAAAGGTTCTGAGAGGTATCTTGGCGAATCAATCGTTCCTTTCCTTCCAAGAAGAATTGCTGGAGATTCAAAGAGACACTCAGATGAAGTGCCAATTTGTCCACCCGTCCCGTACACTGGGAAAGGTCCATTTTCTTCAGCTACTGCTTTCCAGTCTTTTCCATAACTGACAGACATGATATCAGTCGTTTTTACATCTTTCCACTCCCCGTCAAACCCAGGCAACCTCTGTTTTCCGGAAAGAAGCTTCTGCATCAACCCTTTCTTGATGTTCTTTTTCTTCTCAATCTTTTCTTCATGCCTCTGAATTGCCTTGTCCCAGCTTTCAAGAACTGAAGCGATTGCTTTTTGTTCGGGGAGAGGAGGGAGGGGGATTCGCATTCTTAGAACCTTGGAAACAGAAAGACCCGGTTGTGCTGAGGATTCAGTGTACCGATTCAGTTTTTTATACTTTAACAATTCTGCAAGCCAGAACAAATCAGTTGTTTCAGATGTCGTTGTGACTATGGCATGTTCTGATACATAAATCTTACCTGAAACGAGATGGATGTTTCCACATAAAGCCCCCTGTCTTCCAATGAGAATGTATTCCCCATCGTGAGTAAACGTTTTTGTGAAGCCTCTTGGTCCGTTACCTCCATAACAGCGATATTCAGCATTCTCAAAGATTGATTTTGATGTAATGCTCTCTCCGCTCTTCATTCCGCAGACAGCTTCTAGACGTAGGTCTTTCCACTCCTCCGGTATCCACCCAACCTTTGTCTTCTTGTAACCTGTTCGATTCATGTTCTTGTCTTTCATTTGTAAAACCATTCTTTTTCATCGGGCACCGGGCTGTAATTTCTGAATATTCTCAGTGGTTCGGCTGATGTATTTGCATACTTACCGATTTTTCCACGAATCATCAAATGCACAAATGAGAACATCAGCCTGTTTAAAGAGGCTACTACAAATCTTGATGATTGGCGTCTGAATTCTTTGTTGTCAGTAATAGAGAGATGTTGCATTTCTAGGTACTCCTGCATTAGAACAAGTTCTATCCACTTCCCCCATGCATCGTCTGGGTTCCTTGATTTTGGGAGATTCTCGCAAAGGATAAGATCCAGATTTGCATATCGATCTCTTAGGGCGAAGTTGTTAATAACCCTAACCAATCCTTGAAATACAGGATTTGTTCTGAAGAATTGCAAGTCTTTCTGAGTAGTACCCTTCCTTATAAAATCTTCGGAGTAACAATGACTGAAGACATATTCAAAGAGTTTCGCAATGTTGTGATTGAAATCTTTCTTGATTGTTGCTATTGTTGGAAGCTTTCCCGTGTTCTCCAGTGTATAGAAACAGAAAATACATTTCAGCAAACGTTCCAATCCGTTTGCCAAAAGAATTAGCGGAACATCAATTGATTCATTGTAGTAATGCTCTTCCTGAATTAGTTTGATACCGGTAGAAATGAGCTCCGAAGAGATTCTTACTTCTTCTTTTAGAGTTCCGCGAATGACAAGTTCTTTCCAGTTGGTCATGATTTTACTGCTGACTCGGTAGGTGGTTTTGAAAAGAGTTTTTCGAAATATTTGTCAATGTCATTTTCTTTGCCAAAGTAGCTCCAGGATTTCTTCGACATAAATAATCTAGAGAATCTGTCTCCCAATTCTTCGGAAATGACGCTGTAATAATGCTCGGCAGGTATCCTGATATCATACTTATTTAAAAGCAACTTGTACCCGGGTCTACCTGCATTTCGGTAATTCATGTTGTTCCCCATCGAGTATCTTCAATGCTATCCTCCAGTTTGTTCAGGAGTTTTTCATTCTTCAATAAAACTAATCAGTTTTTTTCAGTGCTGAAGGGTGTTTTGCTATTTTCTTCTGCCCTGATTTAATCTTCCTTTCAAGTTTAATAATGTCCTGTTCCACAGGAAGTTCTTCAGGCATGATGCCCCGTTTCCCCAACAGTTCACGAACTCCTTTATTGTTCTTTACATGTTCCCGGATAATCCTGTACTCTCCGTTTAAATTCTCATTTTCCACATTGAAATTTGTGATTTCTGTAGCAAAATCCTTTGCTTTAATTGTAATTGTGGGTAAGAAATCGGCAAGAGATCTATTAGCTGGTACATCTAATTTCCGCTTCATCTGGAGGGTGGATTTACCACCAAACAATGCTTTGTCTCCCTTGCTTCGAATCCTGCCAAAACCTGATCTGTCCACTCCCCGTTCATAAATGTTCTTTGACAGTTGCTTTTCTGATTCTGTCAGTTTTTTACGTGCTTCAATCCGTTCTGCAAGTCGGATGCGTTCTTCCAATATTTCTTGTTTTCGCGTTTGCACAGCAAAATATGTTTGAGCAAATGCTATTGCATCTTTTCGCGGATCACCATTCTGAGCTATTAGATAACAGGCATAGCGAGAAAGCATGATATCATCAATTTCCCGCTCGCTCCCCGATCCCAAAGAAACCAATTTGTTGACGTCAACAAAATGGTTTCTGAACAAGTGCTTGGATTTCTCACAGGCGGTTTTTGCTTTATTTATTACCTTATGAAAATTACGCCATTCACTATATTCAAGCAGTTTCTGCAGGTCTCTTGCAAACCAATACTCTATTCCATCTTCTTCATAGGCCGATTCCTCGAAAGTTTTATTCAATTTAGTAATTAACTCAGATCTCATATTTGATATTTCCCCCTCTCTCCTTCTGAATCCACCCAATCATAGCCTTTTTGTATCCATGATTTTGAAAAACAGCAAAATCCAGATTGCTGTTAACACCTGCCTGTTGAGCCACTTTGACAAGTTGTTTGTTATGTGCTCTCATCTCGTTGCGAAGGAGCAGACGCTTCTCGTCTTTCTGGAGTTGCTGAAAAACTGTATCGTCCGCCAGTTCCTGCCTGCGGGTCTGAATGGCAAAGTAGGTTTGTCCCTTTGCAACTACTGACTTTCGAGAATCAGCATTCTGTACTATCAGGTAACAGGCATATCGGGAAAGTTTATAATCACTGAGTTTTCTGAAGCTACCAGACCCGATGTCTACCAATTTTCCCACTTGGGAAAAATGGTTCTCTGCCAATTGGTTAGAGTTATCACAAGCCGTGATTGCTTTCTTAATAATTCGTTTGAACTTATCCCAACTTGCATATTCTAGAGCTACCTGCAAATCACGAGCACGCCAATACTCTTCCATCTGCTCGCTTTGCTTTTTCATTTCATCAAAGGTGTGATGATGTTTTACAATAGTTTCCTCTATTATCTTACCATCTCCTTTACTGTAATTATTGTTTTTCACAAACTTACATTCTGCTCTAAATAGCTGTTCATTTTTTGTCTATCATTTGTAAAGCAAATCTTTTCTATCATTGCCAGTTGTTTCCAAAATGGAAACAACTGATTTTCAATCATTTTTCCCGCTTGGAGAAAAGGGTTCTTTAACGATTGTGCAAAATTCTCACATGTTACATTGTTATGCTGCTTTACTTCAAACTGTTTCCAAAACGGAAAGAGTTGCCCGCGATTCGAGCTAACAAGAATCTCATGTGACTCGCTGCAATGTTGAGTTCTCCTTCTTGAGATGAAATAATGATAGTATCGATTGCTGTTCACATTCATTTATCTTGGAGCCCTTCCACTATTTCACAATTACCACTTAATTCTGTAATCACTTCCAACGCTTGTATATCCATTCTGGAGAATGCAAACCATTTTTTGCCCAGATCTTTCAGACTTGCCCCAATGTGGTAAATGTTAGTTTCATCGATAATCAAAAAGCGGTCGTGAGCTTTGGCAAATTCTAGTATCTCAATTTCTGGATGTTGACTATTGTGTTTCTCTAAATCCAGCTTGAGAATTCTGGTGATTTTCTTTGTGTAGATTGTTACTGAAACGGTTTTCTTTCTTTTTGTGAAAAGCTGTAGAACGGACTCATCAATAAAGTTGTCTATCAGAAAAATTGATTTGTTTGCTGATTTTACAAGATCGGAGATAAATAGATAAGCATCAAAAACCTGGCCATCATAAAAAATACCTTGTTGAGGTTTTCTATCTCTGGATTCAAGAGCATCCAGTATTGTGTCGATCTGCTTTTCAGTTTCGACTTGCTTGATATCGGTTGCTATCTGCTTTTGCTCAACTTTATCCAATCTTTGAAACAGAATTGCATTGTTCGTGATAAATCTTCGCATTTCTACAAAAGCCTGTATAATTTGAATGCTGACTCTAACTGCGATTTCGCTGTGAAGAACAGCGGACAGCATTGCTACACCCTGTTCGGTAAATGCATA
>JAIOSV010000068.1 GCA_021107435.1 Candidatus Sabulitectum sp.
CCATTGCATCCATGCACATAGACGGGCTTGACAGACTGTGGGTAACCGATGGCACCACCACGACAGCGTCATTTGATGTGTATGACCTTGACGGCAATCATCTGTTTACCGCAGCCCTTGATGCAGGTTCTGACGCAGAAAACTGGTATACCATGATATGTCAGGAGAAATTCATCTGCTACGATGCCAACCCCGAAGACTACCCCAGAGTATTATACGGTGACCTGCCTGGATTCGAATAAGCACAGGTAAATAAGCACATGCACATAAGGGGCGGTTTCTCCGCCCCTTTTTCAACAACCGGTTTCCTTTTCCTGAAATCTACATAAAAACAGCTCATATACATGGCCACGGAAGGTTTGTATAATAAGGAGAAAGACTAAAGGAAGGTTGGAGAGTTTTTATGAGGATTTTCTTTTCTATGGTGTTTTTACTCCTTGTTGTGGCCTGCTCAAATCCGTTCGACACATCCATACGCGTAAAATACGAAGTTGTGGGAAGCGCTGAAACGGTAAATATCACTTTTGAAAACGGCAGTGGCGGCATTTCACAGATGGCAAATGTTGCTCTCCCCTGGTCTCACTCCTTTTCAGCGGATTCGGATGACTACGTATACCTCTACGCCCAGAATCAGGGAGAAACCGGCTCAATTACCGTAACTATCTACAAAGATGGGGATGTCTTCAAAAGGGCTACCAGTGAAGGTGCGTATGTGGTAGCCTCAGTAAGCGGCAACCTGTAAACTCCTCCAGTTAGAAACAGTTTAAGTAATGGCATGAGGAATATCCCGGCGGTATAATTGCAGCTGTGGGCACAGAACGGTTCAACCTATCTTTTTGGAGGAATTCATCCTGCTGCCAGTAACATGATGTATTGCAGACGAAGTGCAATTGATAGTGACTGAATATGACGGGGCTGCAGTGGAGAAGCGGAAGTTTGTTGAGCGAATAGAATCTTAACTCATGTTTTCCGCAGTTGAGATGAAGACCTCAATGGGCACCATTTGCATCAAATATGAAAGGAATAGCGATGAAAAACCCGCCAAAATTCAGAGTTGACAAAGCCGCCTGCAAAAAATCTTCAAAACGAAGTTACATAGAGAAGATCAAGCCGGGGCTGGTTATTCCTGCCGTGAAAACTGGTGAGGAGAAATCGGGGGAAATACCTATTCGCCGCCGGGTAACGACACTGCATGAAGGCAGTATTTTGTATCTGAAATACTGGAATTACTGGGTACGGGCAGGAGTTCGGGCAGATGACCGGGCCAACTTGTTCTTCCCGGATTTTGAGAATCCGAATACCCGGATATTCAACATGATTTCTGATATTGGCGTTACGACTGCCCCTTCAAACGGCGAAGTGCATATCTGGGAAAAGATCCGTGCCGTATGGGCCTGGCTGCGAAACAATGTGAACCACAATTCCGCAAATAACCTTGTCTCTTCCTCATCAAACAATTGGCCCTCTATTGACGAATACGCCGCTTACTACGAAGCGAACGGGTACCTGGTCTGGGCTGCCTGCTTCTCCAAAGCCCACTTGTTTGCGTCCATTTTAGGAAGAGTCGGAATTCCACGCTGGCGCATTGTATTGATAACTGCTCATCATACCGAAAATGGCGCACCACCCACTGCTTCACATGTGTATGTGGCCGTGTATGTAAATGAACACTGGTATTACCTGGATCCCACTGGACTATTAACCCTTCCAGTATTACCTGAGTTTTCCTCTATCGGCTCCGTGGGCTTTTTGAATACTGCGGACTATATGCATCCTTTCAAAGGAATTCCGATTCCCTTGTCTGGCTTTACCCGCATTCCCATGTTAAACGAATAGATCCCACCTGGAGAATGGATTATGATTCGCGGCATGTGTCGTTTACCGACATAACTACTCACTTCTGCTACAGATTGCCGGGATAGAGAGCTTCAGTTATAAGCACTTGCCTGAATGGTGTACATCTCGTGATACTTGCCGTGTTTTGCCATGAGTTCTTCATGGGTACCGTGTTCAATGATTCTGCCTTTGTGCATTACAGCAATTCTGTCAGCCATTCTTACAGTGGAAAATCTGTGTGAGATTATCACAGAGGTTTTTCCCTGTACCAGTTCTCTGAATTTCTCAAACACAGCCCGCTCCGCTTTGGCGTCCAGGGCGCTGGTGGGCTCGTCCAGAATAACAATTAGAGCATCACGGATGAAGGCTCTGGCCAGAGCGATCTTCTGCCACTCTCCGATAGAGAGTTCCTTGCCCCCCTTGAATGACCTGCCCAGAACGGTATCGTAGCCGTTCGGCAGATTCTCAATAAGGCCTTGCGCTCCTGCCGCTTCCGCTGCCTGATGAATAAGAGAGTCATCCGGTGAGTGCTGTATATCTCCCAGGCCGATGTTTTCTCTTACCGTAAGATGATACTTGGCATAGTCCTGAAAAATTACACTGATGTTTCCTCTGTGATCCTCTACTCCGAAATCCTTTATTGAAATTCCGTTAACACTTATGCTGCCTGATACAGGGTCGTAAAGTCGGCAGAGAAGTTTTACAAAAGTTGTTTTACCCGAACCGTTCTCTCCCACCAGAGCAAGCATTTCACCGGGTTTTATGTTCAGTGAAATATCATCAAGAACCAGTTTAAAGTTGGATGAGTAATTGAAGTTAACATGATCAAAAATAATGCCCTCACTGATGCATGACGGAAATGGTTTGGGGTAATCAGGATCGACAACAGATGGCTCAATGTCAAGAAAATCAAAAAGGTTGGAGAGAAACAAATTGCCCTCGTAAAGCCCCGCGAGGCTGCCCAGAAGACCTTTAAGAAATCCAAGCCCTCTCTGAAAAGCCTGGAAATACATCACCATTCCACCTATTGTTATCAAACCCGCATATGCCTGTTTCGCAATAAAAGCAAGTGAGCCGTAAATCAGCACAGTTGCAAGGGCCTGTGTACCGAAGTCGGATGCTGCTCTTCTTTTTGCTATGCCCAGTACTTCTTTCCTGAGAATGGCTCTGAGATTCAGGTACATGCTTCTGAAGTGTTCTCCCAGTCCGAACAGTCTCAGCTCTTTCGCGTGACTTACTGAAGTTAGTAACCAGTGTTTGTACCATGCTTTACGCTCGGTTTCTGTTCTCTTCCTCTGCCACTTCCAGTTTACTTTTGAGAACTTGAGTTTCACAAGCACTCCGGGGAGCGCGGCGGCAAGAAGGACAACAGCAACAATCCAGTGAAACGATATAAGCAGACCTACCATGGCAAGCAGTGAAATACCGCTCTGAACGGTTCTGATCAATCCGTTGACAATACTTGTGGGTCGGTAGGGAGCTTCACCCTGTGCTCTGTGCATTGTGTCATAAAATTTTGAGTCTTCGTAATAAGTAAGGTCAACTTCGATGGATTTTTTGTGAAGAACATCCTGCATGTAATCGGTTACCACTCTGGCCTGTGTCTGCTCTACTATACCGGCAACAGATTTTACAAGGGCAGACAGCAGCGCCACACCACCCATGATTGTAATGAGAACGGCAATGCAGTGAAAAGAAGCAGCGTCGCTTCCGTTGATAGCTGACTCAATTGAATCGATGAGCAGTTTCATCAGATAAAGAGGAATCAGGGGAAGCAATCCCTGAATAACAGTAAGAAAGAGGTTGGCAATGGTCAGTCCCCTGCTGCTCTGCCAGACAAGAGATACAGCTCTTCCTATCATTATTTTCCTGCTGCCGGTTTTATGTTTCATAGCAGTAATCTAAAACGCGTATCAGTCATAACCAACAGAAGGGTTGTAATATTTTAATAACTGAAGTATCCATTGGGTAACATGAAAAGAACTGCACAACCAGATGCGATAACAATTGCTGCCTGCAAATGGCTCCTTGCCGGAGCTGAATCGGGCGGCTATTCCGGATCTGATCCCGGTACAGCTCACGGTCTTACTCCTCTTCTCTCCAGAGAAATGGGCAGAAAGGAAATCAGCCTCTCCTGCGCAGCTCTGTGGCTTCGCCAGGAACAGATTACTCGAACTGTTCTTAAGAGAATTGCAGCAGAAAATATTGCGGTATGGGCGGCAAAAGGCTTTGATCTGGCAAGAAGTGTCTACCCCTTCCCCGGTGGCAGACCTATGTGTGATGCTGATCTGTTCATTGAGGAAAGAAACCGCCAGAGGATTATGAGAATCTTCCGTCAATCGAGCTGGTCAAAAGGATCACCGGGAGACGGAATCTTTACATCCGGGATTGTCTCTGAAATGAAGATGTTCAAACACGGTGTAATGTCCGAGCTGCATACTCACATTTTCTACTTCCCGGCAACATTCCCCGGAAAGCTTCCATCTGATTTGTTCGACAACGGCAGGCTGCTTGAACCGGGGCTCATGGGCTTCGCCTGGCACAATGCACTGCTTATGGTCATAATTCATCTACTAACAAATACTTCCATAAGACCTGTGTGGTGGGTGGATATCTGCCTGCTCTGCATGAGAGTTACCGAAACCGGTACCTGGGATAAGTTCATGCGAAATGCCTTTGAAACAAAGCTGGGCTCTGCTGTCGCCTCTGCTCTGGCCACGGCATCATCTGAACTGGGAGCCCCTGTACCGGAAAAGATGATACAAGCTCTGCTCAGGTATAACAGTGGACGGGAAAACATCCTCGATAAGCTTAAAGCCGGGCAGAAGATACCGACCCTGTTGAACCTGAAGTACCTGACTGGGTGGAAAAAAGTATCCTGGTTCTCTGCTCTGTTCTGGCTCACCCTGTCCGGTCAACAACCGTTAAAACGGGAGTAATCAGGAATTCCACAGGCTGATATGGCAATTGCAGCTTGTATTGTTTATCTTGCGTCACTGATTGGGGGCGATAACATGATTAACAAATGCCCGTCACTTGCTATTCTGGCAAAAGAGCTCCACGGGGAAAGCGGGGAAAGGCTTCAGGAGCTTGCTGATACAGTATACGAAAGCGCTCTTGATATCTACAGAACCGATAATATCTCTGACACAGAGGATATCTGCACCAAAGCCCTGAATCTGCTGAACCAGGTTCAGGAAGCAGCAAAGGGCAAAGCCTTTTTAAACAGGCTGCTTGCCAATGTGTATCACAAACAGGGGAAACTCAAAGAGTCCCTGGAGCTCAACCATACCGCTGCTGAACAGTTGCTTGCAGCAGGAGAAATCAAAGCTGCCACCTCTGTTTACGGTAACTGCGGAGCATTGCTTTTCTATCTGGGCGACCGGGCCGGATCATACAGAAAGCAACTTATGGTTCTATCCATATCGGAAGAGAATGATCTGAAGTATGAGAAGGCGAGAGCTCTGATAAACATCTCCGTTATTCTTGAGGGCAGACGGGAATTCTCTGAAGCTCTGAACAAATTGGAACAGGCCGGAATCATATTCAGGGAGTTGTCCGATGAAAGAGGGCTCGCCTATTCATTCGCGGCAATTGCTGACATAAAGAAGGAAACAGGAGACATTGAAGAATCTCTAATTTACCACCGGAAGGCTATGACCATAAGAAAAGAGATGGGTAATGAAAGGGAAATCCTTCTATCTTTCATCAACTTTCCCAGTGCGCTGATAAAGGCAAAAAAGCCTGAGGAAGCTGAAAAACTCTGCCGGGAAGCTCTTGAAATCACTGACAGCTCTCACTGGCCCACAATGAAAGCTCTTGTTCTTATCAATCTCATAGAAGCTCTACTGGATCAGGGTCTAGCCGAACAGGCAGCGCAAAAGATCAGAGAAACCCGGAAACTGTTTTCAACCTTTGCAGGACATGATGATAACCGGGTTGAGCTGAAATTTCTTGAAGCCCGCGCTTTCCATGCCATGGGCAAGAACGATAAAGCATATCTTGTTCTTTGTGAATACGTTGAAGGAATGGAGCAGATCCGTTCAGAAAGCAGAGAAGAAGAAATTTCCCGATTAAAAATTGCCGCTGAAGTAGAAACAAGCCTCAGGGAAAAGGAAACAATCGCACAGAAAAACCTGGAGCTTTCAAAAACAAACGATCAGCTCAGAGAAGCTCTGGCCAAGGTCAAGACTCTGAGCGGTATGCTGCCTATCTGCGGTTCATGCAAAAGAATAAGAAACGATGAAGGGTACTGGCAGCAGCTTGAATCATACATCTCCCGCCACTCCAACGCCGAGTTTACCCATGGCCTCTGTTCTGATTGCATGAAAAAACTGTACCCGGAGTTGCCGGATGATTTGCTGAACAAAGCAAAGGAGACTCCTGATGAAAAGCATAACTGAAGAAATGATCGGTGAGCTGCTGAAAAAGTGGCAGGAAATTCTCAGACTGAGAGACTGGGACATCAAGCCGGTTTCAGTGAAACAGGATTGGAGAAAATCCGGAGACATAAAGATAGACCGGGATAACCGCATGGCTGCTGTAATGATCAATGAAACCGTTCCTGAAGCACATCTTGAAGAAGTCGTTGTTCACGAGCTGCTTCATCTGAAGCTGTATGGCATGGACCAGCTCCTCGAAGAAACCATCAATATTCTCTTCGGCCCTGACAATTCCGACCCGAAGAAGGAGTTTGCCATGAACACATTCTTTCTTGAACTGGAATCAACAGTTGAGGATCTCACAAAAGCACTGCTCACCGCTCACAGCGACCGGAAGGACTTCTGGTTCAAGCGGGTGGACAGACAGATAAAAGAAGAACTCAAAACATAACCAGCACTGCGCGTTGCGCGAAAGCACCCATTTTTTCTGTATCTTCTGAAAGGGCCAGTCTGGGAAATAATCAATCACTAAGAGTGTTTTGAAACTCCCAAAAACTACCACCATTCTTGATTAACTCGTCGTATCCACCTTCCTCTACTATTCTTCCCTTTTCGAGTACGACTATCCTATCTGCATCTCTTACTGTTGATAGTCGATGAGCAATGATGATATCGGTTCCTCGAACAGTCTGAATGTAGAGAGGTTTTTCTTATATAGTGTAGAGTGAGAATTGATGTTTTTCAGAATCCTATACCTTTTCCAGGAAAAAATTCACAATCCTATATCTATCATATGCATAGATCTGACTGCAAGTGTTTTTTAAAGAAATCAATTGTTGCTCTTAGAGCCTTTACCTGATTAGCTTTTTTCTGAAACCCATGTCCCTCATCATCGAAGATCTTTAGAACGCAGTTTTTATCTTTGTCATTTAGTACTCTGGCAAGTTGCTGAGATTGGTCAATTCGAATCCGTGGATCATTAGCACCCTGACAGATCAATAGAGGTGCAATAATATTAGAACAATGGTTTATTGGAGAACGTTCATGGTAGAATTCCGGGTTCCCTTCAGGAGTTCCGATTTGCGTCTCAATCCACTCTTTTAACCAACCACTAGCACTATTGTAGAAATTCACTAAGTCGACAAAACCGAAATAATCTACTCCTGCAGCCCATAGCTTCGGTGCTCTGGCCAAAGCCATGAGTGTTAGATAACCTCCATAGCTTCCACCAAAAAGACCAATTCGATTCCCGGCAGCAATATTGCTAGATTCGAGATAATTAGCTGCGGCAATTATATCCTTCAAATCACCTCCACCCCAATCACCTATGCTTAGTTTTGAATAGTCCTTTCCATATCCGATGCTGCCTCTAAAATTTGGTGCGATGACAATAAAACCATTACTTACTAAAACTTGAACAGTCAGATTCCATCGATTCATGAATTGAGAGTTCGGACCGCCATGAATCCACACAATAGCAGGAAGCATTGCATCTTCCTCAGCTCCTGGTGGTCGAAATAGAAAAGATGGGATCTCCAAGCCATCAAAGGATGAAAAGCGGATCACTTCCGGGAGAATCAACTGCTGAGGATCTATCGAATCAGGACATCCAATGGTAAGCTGTTTAAGTTCATTGGTAATAAGATTGAGTGACCACAAATCCGAAGGATTTCTAGGATCTTCATGTGTGAATACGATTGAATCACCATTATCGGTATATTCGGGACTTGAACATAAACCATCTAAAGGTCCAACAATATCAAATTCACCAGACTTAATATCAATCAATCCGATTTGGTGATTCCCTTCAGTATCTATCAGACACGTCAGGCCTTTGCCATCAGGTGTCCATGCTGGCTGATATACAACTTCTTTCAGCTTAGTTTGCCATTCAACACTACCAGTGATCATACTAGCAACTCCTATCTTGCTAGTACTAACCGAACTGGAGGAAAAGGCGATTCTTAATCCATCCGGTGACCATACTGCTCCACCATTACACTCTCCGTCTGGTCCAATTGAACGAACTAATGTTCCATCAGACTTTACTACCCTCAATTTGGAGTGAGGTTCTGCACTCTGTGTAAAACTGCTATAGAGTATATAAGAACCATCGGGAGACCATATTGGATTAACATCAGATTCATCCCCAGAAGAAATGTGAAGCAGATCTGAGTCATCCAGATTAATAATGTATATGTCAAAGCGACCTTCCCGGTTTGAAGAGAACGCAAGAGACTTGCTATCGGGAGACCAAGAGAATCCTCGAAAGAAGCCGCGCCCGAAATCAGTTATGCGCTCTACCTTTCCACTCTTTACGGAAAAAGAGCACAGGTCATTACACTCTTTGCCATCTCTATCCTGTGTAAACGCAATATGCGCACCGTCTGGGGACCAGCATGGATATAATTTATAGCTATCATCATCGGTGATCTGAATAGGTTTGAAATCACGGAATGAGGCAATATGGATTTGGGATCCAACATCAGTTTTCCAACAGAACGCTATTTGTTTCATGTCGGGTGATATTGAGAAGCTACCAACTGATTTAAGTGAATTCACAGTTTGCTCAGGTTTGAGAACAGTATGCTTAGATTTATCAGATTTTCGATTCATTTACTACTTCACCCGTGTAAGAATTACAAGTACAAACATACACAACAAGTATGTTGGTAGAAATGTAAACATACAAGCTCTATGGTGATGCAAATTCCGTATGTGTTCTTGGAATCGCATTCTAAACCGAACTGCAACTATCCAATACTCTTCCAAAAGACAAGATGAGTGTATGAGTCTGACAAACCCCGGGATTCATAAGTAAAGGATCTGATCACAAGAAGAACTTCATCCTGTTCAGTGATCTCCATGATAAATGGTCTGTTTTCAAGGGGATATTCGAAAACGGTTCGCCAGATCTCCCTGCCCTCAGAATCAAGTTTTATCAGGAAGACATCGGTATCCTGTGGAGGCATAAAACAGCCATCATCCCTGTCAGATCCGGTATAACCCGCAATATAAATATTCCCGGAATCATCAAGCTCCACAGTTCCAGCCCCGGCGTGGAAACGGAAATCTTCTTTTACCTCCATGAACTGATTGCCATCTCTGTCAATTCCCACAAGGAACATATAGAGGTTCATCCCCAGATCATCAGTAATTCCACTGACCAGAAAATTGGAGTCAACGATTTCCTTCACGTTGGAAATACTGATAATCGGTCCACCCCGCATTCTGAACCCGCCTCTCATCAGCACTTCACCGGAATCACTCAAACGGTAAACCCTCCACAAATGGTCACTGTGATCGGAACTGAAAACTGCGAAACATCCGCCGTCTCTGCAGTCAACAACAGGTGCCCGGCAGTGCAGACGACCAGCATGACTGTCCACAAAGTATCTCCTGAAGCACTGAAACGGATTACTCCGTAGAAGATGTCTGTGCGTTCTGTGTCTTCGGGGGAGGGAAATGGGACAAAAGTGTCTTCAACAACCGGATCTGAGAGAGAACAAACCTCAAAGCTTGAAAAAGTCAGATTGCCCTCAATGTCCACTGACATTTCCATTTCATATAAAGAATCAGCTGCCTGCTCTAAATACACAGCCGGGAAGCACCCGTTCTCTCCTGCTTGAACTCTGTATGGAGCATCGTCTTCAGGCAGTTCCGTCAACACTATCCATCCGGAACCTGACATCAGCTACACCAGAGAAAGACAAACAAATACAATCTTCATTTCAATCTCCTGCCTGCTGAAGGCAAATCCCAGGAATACCTGAGACATCATACAACACTTCAACATGATTCCTGAAAAGAAATTTTCTGGAAACAATCCCGGATGTCCTGGCAGCAGTCTCAATCCGCCACAGCTCATTCTCCCGGTAGACCTTGCCATTCTCCATTACGAAACGATGATTTCTCTCTACAATGGAGTAAGAGACCGGCAATTCCTTCTCGCACCGGATCTCCCCGCGCAAAAACTCATCCTCCACCCAAACCTTCATCTGGAAACGCAAAGAACTGTCATTCCGAAAAGCAAAATCAAGATAGTTGTAGAACACCGTGGCTCCGGTACCGAAAGGTACCGTTCTCCTGTAGTCGGGAAACGGGTCGAAGGAGTGCCTGTGACGCTCTGTTACACTCAATGGAGTTTGAAGAATCATCCAGTGCAGCAGATTTGTAAGTTGGCACAATCCTCCTCCGACCATGGAGGTCATCTTCCCGAATGAAAGCTGCAACCCCGGCATAAATCCCCGCCTTCTGACGGGCCTGCCTACCAGTCTCCAGAAAGAAAAAACTTCTTCAGGGTGAATAACCACACCGTCAATCAGGGAAGCAGCGATACGCAAACTCTGAACCTTGTTCTTCTGCAGAATCTGATCAGTGCCTGCAAGCTTCCGCATGAGCAAAGACCTGTGGGAAACCACCACAAAAGGAAATACCTCATCAGACCTGTACAGAGAGTGCTTCTCCCCTCCCAAATACCACCTGCAACCTCTGTGCAGACGGTGCAGGCAGACGGATACTCTGTAAAGCAAAGGACTTCTCGAAGAAAGGGGTTTTCTTGCTTCCATAGTTAAAAGAGCCCTGTCACATTCCCTTCGTCATCTACATTCATATTCACTGCAGCGGGAGATGACGGCAACCCCGGCATCCTCATGATGTCACCGGTTATGGGTACAAGGAAACCTGCTCCCGCTGAAATTTCAATCTCTCGAACTGTTACAACAAAATCCTTGGGCCGGCCAAGCAACTTCGGATTATCGGAAAGAGATTTCTGAGTTTTGGCAATGCAGACTGGAAGTTTATCATAGCCCAGCCTCTTGATCATCCGAAGATCCTTCTTTGCCAGGCTCGTAAAATCAATGTGCTCGGCACCGTAAATTTCTTTGGCAATAATCTCAATTTTGTTCTCAACACTGTCATTCCAGTCATAAAGAGGCTTGAAAGTACAGCAGCAGTCTCTGGCATTTTTCACAACAAGACCGGCCAGCTCTTTCATTCCCTTGCCACCGTTAGTAAAGCCGTCTCCAATAGCGGCTGCAACACCAAGTTCTCGGCAGCGCTCAAGCACCAGTTCAAGTTCAGCATCAGTATCCTGAGCAAACCTGTTCACGCATACAACTGCCGGCAGACCAAACTTGTCTATGTTCTCCAGGTGTTTCTCCATGTTCGGCAGACCGGAGGCAACGCCTTCTGCATTTGGAATGCTGAGTTCTTTCTTCTTTACTCCTCCATGCATTTTCAGAGCACGGCAGGTAACAACCAGCACCACCAGTGAAGGACACAGATTTCCGTACTGACACTTGATGTCGAAGAACTTCTCCGCTCCCAGATCGAAACCGAATCCTGCCTCAGTAATGGCCCAGTCAGCGAATGAAACAGCCATCTTTGTAGCCAGAATTGAATTACAGCCATGGGCGATGTTCGCAAAGGGTCCGCAATGCACAAAGGCGGGGTTTCCCTCAAGTGTCTGTACCAGATTGGGCTTGATGGCATCCTTCAAGAGCATTGCCATTGCCCCGGTAACACCCATTTCCTTTGCCAGTACTTCCTGCCGGTCGTAGGTAAGACCGATGAAGATCCGGTCAATCCGTGACTTCAGGTCATCCAGATCCAGAGACAGGGCAAGAATCGCCATGATCTCACTGGCAGCGGTAATATCAAACCCCGATTCACGGGGCACCCCCTGGGTTCTTCCACCAAGACCGATGATGATGTCACGCAGAGACCTGTCATTCATGTCCATTACCCGCTTGAAACTCACTGTCCGGGAATCAAGGCGGGATTTGTTCCCCCAGTGCAGATGGTTATCAACAGCAGTGCAGAGCAGATTGTTTGCCGCAGTAATAGCATGCATGTCTCCTGTGAAATGCAGGTTGATATCCTCCATGGGAATGATCTGAGAATATCCGCCGCCTGCAGCTCCTCCCTTAATCCCGAATATCGGGCCAAGTGAAGGCTCACGCACTGCACAGCAAACATTCTCACCCAGCAGAGCCAGCCCCTGAGTAAGCCCGATTGTCGCAGTTGTTTTGCCCGCCCCGGCAGATGTAGGCGTAAGGGCAGACACAAGCACCAGCTTGCCGGTGCCACGGGTCCTCTTCTCCAGAGCATCCAGATGCACCTTTGCCTTAACTTCACCGTAAAGATCCATATCCTCAGGCAGCAGCCCGAGCTTTGAAGCTATCTCCACAACAGGACGGGGTTTAGCCTTGCCGGCAATCTCAATATCACTGGGAAAAACACTCATGTTATCCTCCATAAAAAGAAAACACCGCAGAAAGCTGAACAACAGCGTCCTTTCTTGATGGAAATAGTATTGTCACCGCAAGCATTGAGGGCAAGGGACTCAATAACCAATCCCCCTCCCCGGTTTCCTGAAGCATGTGGAAGAAAGTGCTATGTTACAGACAATAATGGAACGAGGCTATTATCCTGCAAACAGCATCAGACTCACAGACATAAACAGTTTTGCCGAAGGAGAATTAAATGCGTTTCAAAAAGACAGATCTTCTTCCGGGATTAATTTTAATTGCAGCAAGCTCAGCTCTGGCTGATTGGCAGAGCTTCCAGTTGACCGATAACAGCTATGCAGAATCAATCCCCTCGGTAGATATGGGTCCTTCCGATACTCCTCACTTCGCGTGGTGCTCCAACAACGATGGCGATTATGATATTTACTATCTGTCTGAAGCTTCCGGGACACCGGTAAAAGTTACAGTCAACAACACTAACGACCTGTATCCATGCTTAAGAATAGACCAGGCAGGCAATGCGCATATCGCCTTCAAGGGGTACGATGGTCATGATTATGAAGAATTCTATGTAAACAACATCGGCGGCAGTTTCTGTGACCCGATACAGGTAAGTTTCACAAGTACAGATGTCGGGGTCTTTGTTCCTGAGCATTCATGCCTGAGCATTGATCCAACAGGTGTTGCCCATATAGCCTACAAATACGGGTACTATGAATACGGTAACTGGGATATTTATTACGCGAACAACGAAGGCGGATCATTCGGATCATCGACCAGGATTACTGATGAACCGGGGGGGAAAAGCTATGTCAGACCTTCCATGGCTCTGGACAGTAACAATTTCGTTCACACTGTGTTTGAGAACGGTACTGATATTCTCTACACAAACAATACTGCCGGAACCTTCGATACTCTGACAACAGTAAGTACAGGCACTTATCGCTGGTACAGTTCGCTTGGAATCGATTTCTCAAACAATGTTCATATCGCTTACTCCAGATACCACGGGGGTACTTACTACATCAACAATGTGGGCGGTAGTTTTGAAACCACAGTGACTCTGACAAGCGCCAACAGCATGAACGGAACCACAGCCCTGGTGGTGGATTATCTGGACAATGTCCATGTTGCCTTTATCGGCGGTGACTTCGGAACCACTAATACTCATGAGCTGTACTATGTGAATAACAGTACCGGCAGTTTCGGGGTTCCCGAACAGTTGACCGACAACAGTGAGCATACAGCAGATATAGCCTTGAGTGTTGATTCACTTAGTGCCGGTCATATAGCATTCCTGGAGGGATTCTACGGAAGCAATGATTATGAAGTCTGGTACTGCACAAACAGTGAATTTGTCGGCATATCTTCCGACAACACAACCTGCGAAAACAATAACCCTTCTTCATTTTCGTTACAGAACTATCCAAATCCCTTCAAACCGACGACAACCATCAGCTATCAACTATCAGTCAGTGCAAATGTAACCCTCGGCATTTACAACATACTGGGACAAAAAGTACGGACACTGGTAGATGAAAATCAAAACGCAGGGGAACACTTCGCCATATGGGACGGCAGAGACAGCTCGGGACAGCCAGTATCCTCAGGTGTTTACTTCTACCGGCTGGAATCAGAAAACGGTACTCCTGAAACCAGACGGATGATGCTTCTGAAATGACATGAACAGCTTCGCCATCTCAGAAAGCAGAGTGTTGCGTGAAAGTCACTGCATATCAGGACCTGATCGTGCTTGACTCTATCTGAGTCTGCTGTAATAATAACAGTAATATAGTTATACTATTAGATAGATAGAGTTTTCAATATCATTCAGGGGGATAAAAAATGAAAATGAGAGCAGGAACAGCATTAGCATTAGTAACCGTATTTGTTCTGGTATTTTCCTGTGGAGACAGCAATACAGGGCCATCAAGTCCTGATGTAA
>JAIOSV010000079.1 GCA_021107435.1 Candidatus Sabulitectum sp.
ATCACCCATGAAAACACCGATTGAATCAACAACTATCATAGTATCAAGCATTAATGAATCCATTGAATCTGGATCGTCAAAACCTGCATTGTCGTCTGTGCATGAAAGTGATAGAGGGATGGTGAGCAGAAATAATAGAAACATTGCGTTGAGGAAAGATTGGCTGTTGTTCATGAAACATCCCTATAGCTGTTGCAGAGTAATCTGCATTCCATTTTGTTGCTTTCTGCAGAACAATGATTGTATAGACGCGACATTTCTCCAGATTGTGTCGCTTCTACATTGTTCAGGTTCTTTCATTATTCAACTCTCGGACACTTATCATGTCATGGCAGTAAGCGCGCATACACTAAACCAGGGAAATGATGTGGTTATGTAGAATCTACCTATCCCGGAGATTCCATTATCATGACACTTGAATTGACTATATACCAGCAGGAATTGAAAGACAAGGGTCTTATGCGAAAAAACAGGATTGTACATGGTTCTGTGGGTTCGAGAGTTTCTTTTTCTGGAGAATCCTGATGATACTGTGTTCGTCGCTGATTCTCTTGAGAGGGAGGGGCGGCATGACTGGCAGATCAGACAAGCGCTGGAAGCAGTCAAATTGTATTGATAAAATTACCCATGCTGTATGGAGGAACCAGTTGGATTTGACTTGCTGCCATTGGATGAGATGCGAAGCAGGTTGAAAATCAAGCATTATGCGCATAGTACAGAAAAGTCATACATGCAATGGTGTTCGAGGTATTTTGGGTACTGTGAAAGGAATAAACTTTCAAATGATTCCGACGCTGCTTTTCGTGACTATTTGACACACTTTGCTCTTTTGAGAAAGACAGTTTCCTCTGTACAGAATCAGCATTTATACAGTTCTGTTTTTGTTCAGAAATGTAGAAGCAGAAACAGGTGAGATAGAAGTAAAAAGGGCAGACGGAGTTGAATTTCTCCGTCTGCCTGGAGCTTCGTTTCTAATTTATTACTCTATTTCAGCCTGACAAGAAGCTGGTTCTTCTCTACTCGCTCTCCCGCTGATACAGCAATAACCTCCACAGTACCCGCAACCGGAGCGACAATCTCATTGTACATCTTCATGGCGTCAAGGATAAGTAGAATATCACCTTCTCGAACTATGGTGCCGACTTTTGTCTTTACTTCAATAACAGTTCCGGGGATGAAAGCTTTTATATGCTTTGCGTCCGGTGGAGACCACCTCTGGTCGAATGAAGGAGGCACTTCAGTTTCGTAGATGGTTTCATCTATGTTGAGTTTTCTCAGCTCGTTTTCACCTGGCATTGGTCTTTACCCCCCTCTTCCTAAAGAGGAATGTTGCCGTGGCGGCGGAACGAGTTACCGTGATCCTGCTCTCCGGCGAATTCAAATGCCTTGATAACGATGTCTCTTGTCTTGTGAGGTTCTGTGAGTATGTCAACATAGCCTTTTGACGCAGCGACATAGGGGTTGGCGAATTTGTCTTCATACTCCTGTATTTTTGCCTGGCGGGTCGCTTCAGGGTCATCGCTGGCATTTATTTCCTTTCTGAACACAATGTTCGCGGCACCTTCTGCGCCCATTACCGCGATTTCCGCAGTGGGCCATGCTATAACGGTGCTGGCACCAAGGTGCCTGCTGCACATGGCGATGTATGCTCCACCGTAGGCTTTGCGCAAAATGATGGTGACTTTCGGAACAGTGGCTTCGCTGTATGAATAGAGAAGCTTGGCTCCGTGTCTGATCACGCCTGCGTGTTCCTGGTCAACTCCGGGAAGATAGCCCGGGGTGTCTACAAGGGTAAGAAGAGAAATGCCGAATGCGTCGCAGAAACGAATAAATCTTGCGGCTTTGTCGGAGGCGTTAACATCCAGTACACCTGCAAGGTACCTGGGTTGATTTGCGATTACTCCTATTGGTTTGCCGTCCATTCGTGCAAATCCTACAACTATGTTTCTGGCATAGTGCTCATGAACCTGCATGAAGTCGCTGTTGTCAACCAGCCCTTTAATAATGTCTGTAACATCATAGGCTTTTCTGCGATTATCAGGTATGACGTTATCAGAAATGCTCTTGACGGGAGGCATTGGTTTGGCTGCTGGCGGAGCTTCCAGGCAGTTGGCAGGAAGGAAGCTCAGAAGTCTCTTGACCTGTTTAAAGGCTTCACACTCGGTCTTTGCGTAGAAGTGAGCATTGCCTGTGACAGTGGTATGGGTCTTTGCTCCACCGAGAACCTCAGGAGAAACATCTTCACCAAGAACTGTTTTTATTACCTGGGGTCCGGTGATGAACATATTGGAGATCTTTTCCACAACAAAAACAAAATCGGTAAGTGCCGGTGAGTAGACTGCGCCTCCCGCGCAAGGTCCAAGTATTATGGAAAGCTGAGGAACCACACCGCTGAAGGTTGTATTTCTAAGGAATATTTCTCCGTAACCATAGAGTGAATCAACGCCCTCCTGAATTCTGGCACCTCCGGAATCGTTGATGCCGATAAGGGGTATTTTCTTCGTGCCGGCACCATCCATTACCTTTACGATTTTTGCTGCGTGAGCCTTGCCGAGTGATCCTCCCGCTACTGTGAAATCCTGGGCATAGATAGCGACCGGACGGCTGTCAATCTTTCCGTATCCGGTAATAACACCGTCACCGGCAAGTTTCTTCCGGTCCATTCCGAAATCTGTGGAGGAATGCTCTACAAAGAGATCAGTCTCCAGGAAAGAGTCATTATCCAGTATCTCATCAACTCTTTCTCTTGCTGTGAGCTTGCCTCGCTTTTTCTGTTTCTCAAGAGCGACATCACCGCCGCCCTTGAAAAGATGCTGTACTTTCGAACCAAATTCGCTTAACCTACGCTTGATTGACATCTATAATCCCTCCCCGCCGGCAGGCGTTCGTCTGTTTTCCAATTTTCTTAGAAGTAAAAGGCGTTCCAGGGCATACTCCGGCAGAGCAAATCCATTGTCTCCGAACCAGCTGTATTCCGTTCCCGCATCCTCTATTCTGTTCAATTCCCACAGGCAATCAGCCAGAACGAGCCTGGCCCCGGTATAAGCCGGTGACATAGCCAGTGCCCCGTTGCAGTATTCAATTGCCCGGGAATAACTTCTTCCTGTTGTAAACACCCTGGCAGCCCTTTCCAGCACAATTGGGACTCTCGCTCTTGAGAGTGCCAGGTTGATAAGTTCCTCGGCGTGTTCCTGTTCCCCGGACAGAGAATATAACCACGCGCACTGTGCTATGCCCCATGGTGGAAGAGAATCCATTGAGGATTCAGCCTCATGCAGGGCCTTGATCTGTTGTCCTGTTATCCACAGGGATGTTATACAGGCGGCTTTTTCGTCCCATCTCGATCTTATCATGTTCGGAGTGATACTCATTATCACCTGGTTTTCAGCAAGTATACCGTTTTGCAGAAAGTCAACTGCCGCCCGGATTGATGGATCGCCTGAAAGATCCGCGCTCACCGCCGCTGAAGAAAGATCGCCCTTTCTGCAATACTCCCAGCAGGCAAGGGTATGAGACCATACCCCTTCATGCTGGAGCGTCTCTGTTGTGTATGTGGTATCTATTCTGAAGAGAAGTGCTTCTATTGCCGGGTCAAGAATGGCGGAACCAAGCTGGTTTCTCTGTCTTGTCAGTTCGTTCATAGCAGTGGAGGGCAGAAGATAAAGAGGTGTAGTGAGAAATGCCGAGGGGTCAAGGGGATCAAAATACCGGAATGCCAGAGAATCCAGTCCTGTCTCGTCAAGCAGTTCCCACTTCGCGTATGTGCTTGTGAGAGCGTCAATGCGGATAGGAACCCAGCAGGGGAGTGCTGCTGCCATATGAACTGAAGAGTATTGATTTCTTGTGTTATAGATCAGCAGATTGAATTCGTACCGGTCGAAAAGATTTTTCTGGAGAGCTGTAAATCCTTCACCGGGGGCTTCAGTAAGCATGAGGTAATCCCAGTGAAATGCCTCCGGGAACAGAAGACATCTGCCGTCAACGAACAGGGGGAATCGTTCTCCGAATCTGTACTCCAGATATCCGGAGATTTCATTTGTGTTGAAAAGTACGGCGTGTTCCATAAGGGCTGGATGTTCCTCCAGCAGATTGGCCAGATCCACAGGATAGACTGTCCAGTCAACACGGGCGCCCAGTTCCCTGGGGGGACCAATTTCTCTTGGAACTCCGTATACAAAGGGGATAGTGATGAGAATCAGGGCAGAAACTGCACAGAGTTTCATGGGAATTTTCAATTTAAGCATTCCCGGTACCCAGGCCAGCATGGCTGGAGCCAGAAGCTCTCCGTTGCGGGCAGCAAACACAGTGGCCACGATCAGCATCAGAAGGGCCAGGATTTTCCCCCTGTCAATTCCTTTTGAAAACCGGATCAGAAGGGCAGTTGTGCCGAAGGTCAACGCGGAAAGAAGCAGCGCAGTGCGGGATATGGGTTTTTCCGGGGCGTATCTGGGGTCAAAGGGACTCCACCACTCCCGGATGGATTGCTTGAACAGTGGTTGGGCAAGGAATGCGGGAAGATATTCCAGAGTTCTGAATCCGTTTGGATGGATTCCGCTGGCAAGAAGAAGAACGGCTGGTGGAAGCAGCCACTTCCCGAACTCACTGAATTTACCGGTGAGCAGTTTTCCCATTGCCGGCACAGAAGCAAGAAACAGGCCCATGACAAATCCGGCATGAACATTCACCCAGAGAACCTGGACAGGGAAGAGGATTAGAGCAAGTTTCCATGGTTTTTCGAACTTGAAAGAGAGGATATACAGGTAGAGAGAGAAAAAGAAAATGCTGAAAAAGTGCGGTCTGGCAATCCATCTTGGTTGCGCCAGAGCGAGCCAGAAAGCCCCGAATACGAAAATGAGGCCGGGATCTGCTCCGTTCTTCAGAGAAGCTTTAAATACGAAGAAGATAGAAAGACCGATGAAAAGAGCTTTCAGCAGTACCGGACCTGCTTCACCGATGTGTATCCATGAAAGAGCCATAGCTGACTCAGCCAGCCATTCGTGCTGTATCCAGTAAGTTCCATGTCTGGTCCATGTGAAGGGATCCTCTGTTCTGATATCTCCTGTTTCAACAATATCAACGCCATTCCTGAGGTGCCAGAAGATGTTGCCGTTGTGTATCGGGGTGATGCAGTACAACACACAGATCAATGTCAGCAGCCAGCACAGCGTCGCAGCCTCAGAAAATTTCTCTGATATTCTCAATTCTTCTCCGGGTTACAGGTGTGGCCGAGAATTCTATTGCTTTCCAGTAAAAACTGTCTTTGAGGACGGGATCCTCTTCCTGAATCATTCTTCTTGCCCAGGCTTCAGAGACTATATCCATAGCCATGGGATCAGGCGAATGCCCCTGAAACTGGAATATAGCCATTTGATTCCAATCCAGGGGTTCCCTCTCCGGATTTATCGGGCTGAAGATCAGCCCCTGAAGAGAGAAATCTTCATCTCTGTTCCAGGCTCTGGAAATATGAACTGTTCGTTCACCAATTGCTGGCGGGATAAACTCCGGCGTAGAAAACTCAAAGTATTTTCCATAGGGGTCGGAAAGCAGAACATCCGGCCTGAATCCAAGAATTATCCGGGCATAGGCAGCGTAGAAATTGTCATGTGCTACAGGTCTGTAGATTGAATTGACCGGCAGAGCAGTCATGATATCAGTGGTCCATCTCATTGCGATGTCATCTTCTGTTCTGTCTGATCCGATAGTACCGGTTGCGGCCGCGGTGAGTATCAGCGCGGCAGCAAGTATTTTATGAAATAGTGTTTTGCGCGCGAGAATTTGTATTCCGGCAGCACATCTGAGGGAAAGGGGCAGAAGAAGTATCCAGAGTTGTCCTGCGGGATCCGGCAGTTCATACGAGGCCAGGAAGAAGAGGGCAGTGATGGTGGGAAGATCTTTTTTTGCAGTGAATCTGCCACCTGCCGCCGCGAGGATAACAAAAATTATCAGGGCAGGAATTCCTATGAAGCCCAGTGCCCTTAGGAGCCTTTCAAAAGACGGGGCATCAAGTCTTCCCGAGTACGTGGTAAAATAGGAAAACAAGGTGTCAAAAGAGCCTGGATGTCCGTAATGTGCAATTCGGCATGCCGCTGACCGGATGGGAATGTACAGGTACAGGGTGGCTGGCAGGAAAAAGGTGAGAAGAAGAGGCCATTTTCTTTTAACAGAGAGGAAAAGGGGAGATGAGAGCAGTGAGATCGGATGTCCGCCGAACAACGCCATTCCCGAGGCATAGGGAGAGAGTGCGGAGTCTTTAAGTGATATCGCGGTGAGTACAAGGAGGATGGCAAGAGGATATATCTCAAGGCTGTTGAACTGACTCATCACAGGAGCTGATGTAAGGAACAGAATTGAACCGGCCAGTGCAGAGTAGAATCCGATGCCTGATTTTCGGAAAGCCGCTGTTCCAATCGCGATTCCAACTGCCCCCAGAAAGCAGTTGAGAAGCCTTAAGTGCCCGTAGAGTGGTGAAAATGCCATTGAGAAAAGACGAACAAGCATAAGGAACAGTGGATAGCCGGGGGCATGGGCTATCTGAAGTTTTGAACCGCATACAGCAAATTCAGCTCCGTCAGTCGCATCGAATGACGGGGGTCCGGAAAGAAGTGCTATCAGAAACACTGCCGCTGAAGCAGTGAGTACAATCAGTTTTCTGCTGCGCATACCACTTGTGCCAGCGAATCACACAGAGACTGTGCCCACGGGGTTTCCCTGAAGGATTCCTCCAGCAGTCGGACTTCCTGGGTATAACCTCCGGCTTTGAGAATGCCGGCAAGAACCGCTCTGTGTCCCGGGACAGACGGATAGCAGTATGCTCCGTATCTTGCTGTTATGGCGGCCTCAGTGTAATTCTTCAGTTCCAGCGCAGCATTCAGAGCAAGTGAGAAACTCATTCTTGAAGGCATCATCTGTCCCGCGATGGCCCTCGAAGCGAAGAGCAGAGTACTGTCCTGGCTGCCGGCGGTGGAAAACCACATTGCAGCAGTTTCCAGAACCTCCGAGCAATCCGGTTTTATCAGAATGCATCTTTCAAGAAGATCTCGTCGATCCGCCTGATCGCAAGCGATTACGGATGCCCGGAGTCTGGCCAGCATAACAGGCAGACAGTAACCAAGTCTGTGTTCCGCTTCAATATAGAGTGAATCCCAGTCAGCTGCTCCGGTGACCGCTGCAAGAGTGATTGTTTTTGCCCAGTCATTCGCGGCGGCGGCAGGTGTGTCGAGAAATGCTCTGGAGTACTGAAGGGAACGGAGGGTGTCTCCCAGCACCATATGCGCTGTTGCCATTGACCTGAGGAGCATAGGATTCATTCCTCCTCTTGAATGTATGCTGTTCAGCGATGCGGTATCTCCTGTTAAAGAAAGGAATGAAACCCTCATGGTAACAGCAGTGTTAATTTCTGATTCATCCGCTTTTCCGGTGTAAAGGAAATAGAGCCTGTTGAACGCGGATGTGTCTGCTCTGGCAAAGGCGAGATTCATCATTACCTTCATCAGAGAAACAGTGGAATCACCCCGGGCCATGGCAGTTTCGCAGACATATCGGGATCTTTCACTCTGTCCGGTCAAATGGGTGGTTTCCCCGAGAGTAAGCCATGAACCTCCTCCGGCAGCAAGATGGGAGGCCGATTCCATCGCGAGACCTACTCTGGTGGATCTGGCGAATGTGTCAGTTCTTCTTGCTATTCCCCTGAGCCAGGCACCCTCCTGCGCTGAAGGCGGAGAAATAAGAACAGCGGTAAGAGGTACTGCAAGCAGAAGTGTAATTGCCGTTTTTCTTTCGGCGAGCAGAACAGTTACGGGAATGATCAGCAGGGCTAGAATTGCTGCCGGGGACATGAGAGAGAAACCTACCGGCGAAAGCGCGGTAATGAAGAGTGCCATGGCGAAGACAGCTCTTCTGAGCTTATCCGGCCCGGGAAGACCGCCTGAAGCAAGAGCAAGGCCCGCAAACACCATGGTTTCCCATCCGGATGCCCACGCGAGTGCCAGCGCAACAGCAGAGGCTACTGCTCTGAAACTTCCTTTCCAGACCGAAGCTGTAACCAGCCAGAGTGCAGCCATCATGGCTCCGGTTATTGTGATTGCGTCAGCGAATGTTATGCCATTGCCGGGAACAACAGAAAGTGCCGCGATTGTTCCGAGAACGGTTGAAGAATAAAGAGGAATAAGAGTTTTTAATTTTTCTTTCAACTCTTTCCAGCAGTTTGCTGACAATTCCCGTACATACCACAGAGCAAGCAGAGAAACTGGAATCATGTCAATGAGATAAGTAGTGAAGTGAGATGCTCCGGTAGTGGGTGCTTCTGTTGCAGCGTGCCATTGAAGAAGGGAATGGGTGACGCCGTCGCCGGGGAAAAGAGGCTGAAAGATTACGCTGACAAGGTAGGGCCACGTAAAGAATGTGAGAAACACCGGAGCGAAAACAACAGTGTTCAGAATTCCCCTTAAAACACGTTTGTTCGGAGCGACCGCCCAGGTGAAGATGCCGGCCAGAACGCAACCTATTGCGGCTTCAAATCTGATGCCGGTTGTAGTTCCGTTCAATGTTACAGTGGGGTTGAAAAAGTTCAGCAGAAACCAGGCTGCATTACTTCTGTCCAGGGGGAAATAACCGATTGCCGAAGTGGTTCCGGCAAGTTTGTCAATCAGTGGCGGAAGAAGTGTGAGTGTCCAGGCAAGAACCATGATTCTCAGCAGCTTGGCGGCATCGTACCCGCTGAATACTTTCATGAGGAACACCAGTGTAAGCATCGGGAATACATAAGCTACCGGGAAGTGCAGTACAAAAGAAGGAGCGGGAAAGACAATTCCAAGAGTTATGGCTTCCATAAGATTCCGCATAATGACAGTTACCGCGAAGACAGCTGCAAGTTGCCAGGGTGTTGCCGGCAAATCGGCTCCCCAGTTTATGGATCTGTCAATCAGATATTTCAGTTTCATTCAGTCTCCGTGGCATAAAAAGCCTGCATTGCCGGGTATCCGTGCCCGTTGTTATTCCAGTCCATTCCTGAGATCATCTTTACAGTTGCGGTGAATCCTGGAACATCCAGCCCCTCCAGCAAACCGTTTCTGATACCTTTTCCTGTAAAAATTCCCCAGCCTCTGTACGAACCATCTTCCGCGGGTGAAGCGTATATCGCAACTGTTGTGTTGTTTTCTGTTCCGTGTTCACTCCAGAATTGTGTAACACCAGGGCTGCTTCTCTGCTTCTGAATAAACTGAAAAACCATATCAGGCTTAAAAAAAGCTACAAGATCAAGAATTGTCTGCTGCCGTACAACCGGGTCTTCCCAGAGACTGTCCGTGAACAGATCAGAATTCAGAAATGGGCTTACTTCCGCAGGAATTCCACGGGAATCGATGCAGATGACCAGATGATCCCGGCTTCCGGAAAATTGTTCACCTTCCGGGATTATTACCATAAGCAGTTTTCCTGCATTGTCCGCAGCCTCGATAATTGTATGGAAACAGTCAAAATCAACCTGTGCGGCGTGAAATCTTCCACCGGCGGTTGAAGGGAAGTCAGCCACTGCTTCAGGCATGGAATTCCCGAAAGGTGTTCCCGCAAACTGAATCAGTACAGTGAGTTCGCCAGTCTCAGTTAATTCCCGGGCATTTCCCCGGGTTGTCATGTTATCATCGCATCCCGCTGCTGCCCATAGAGTCAGGGACAGCATTACCGTGCGAAAAAAGTGCCCGGCGTGAAACCGGGCACTCTGTTTCAGCATTTTGCTTGTTACCTGAGTACCGATACTCTGGCGGTTTCCACGGAGTTCCCGTGGCGGAGAACAACAAAGTAAGTTCCCGAGGCGAGTTCACCCTGGAATTCAAAGGAGTGCAGACCCTGTTCGGCGATTCCGCTGAACAGTGTTGATACTCTGCGTCCTGTCATATCAATCACAGAAAGATCGGCATGAGCTGTGGAGGGAGCGTTGAAGCTTACTGCGGAACCGGCAACCATTGGATTGGATCCAATTGCAAGGTCTGTAGAAGTGAGAGATTCTCCCTCTTCAATACCTGCGGTGTAAGCGATTTCAAATGTATAGTTTGCATCGAATGAAGTAGGAGTCATAAATGCGGGGAAGAACACAGCGTAATCCCATCCCTCAGAGGGAACTGACAGAGTTTTTTCTCCGGATGTGGGGTCGCAGTCGACCCAGATGAACTGGAAGTTGCTGTCATTGAAAACGATTGCCCCAAGATTCCATTCAAAGTTGTCTCTGCCGTCAAAATCCATCTGGATCCATCCGCCCTGGTAGCTGCTCAGGTTTACTCTTATCCAGGCAATTCCTTTGTCATCCATGATATATGTTGCAACTGAACCCTGATCTCCGCTGGCAGGAAGAGTGGTGAAGTTGTGCCATGGCAGCACCAGAGGTGCTCCCCAGGTATCTGCTTCTTCGTCGAAAAGATTGAAAGTGCTTCCCCAGTTCGGACCAACCATGTAGCGCCACAGGCCGTAAAGCATAAATCCGTTTTCAAAGGTGATACCGTGGGCATCGAACATATCCTCCTGGGCATTCCACATGTTCGGGCCATCGGTTAAAGCGCAGTTTTCCCAGACTTCACGAACCGCGTCAATACCGAACATGAGCCCCATCATTCTTGGCCAGTAACTGGCACCGTACCAGTACATACTGCCGCTATCAATGCCCATGTAGGGTTTTCTGATAGCACCTACGGAGTAGTAGTTCAAGTAGTCATTGATGTCGTCATAGAGTTGATCTTCCATCCATACAGCGCAGTTTTCCATGAACCAGGTGGGTTCTTCGTAATCGTAGGACATCTGTATGGCATGCTGGAACTCATGGGCGGATGTCACTTTCTGGTGATCCGGACCCAGGTCGTTACCCATGACTATATGACTGGCGCTGCATGAGTGTGTCGAGTCGGGGGGCTTGTATTCACCGCCGTGGGAGGTGTATCCCAGAGTACCGCCGTCAAGATGGGCGATGTAGATATCGTAAAGGTTGTCTCCGCCCACATTGTAATCCGGCGGAGGAGTGAAGTACCCCATTGTACCGCATTCAGTGGCCCACGAGTAGTCCATGTTTTCAGCAATAGCTTCTGCGTATGCCAGCTCGCAGGCATCAACACCTGTAGTGGTGTAGTGTATTCTGAAGTTGCCGTCATCGGAAACAAAGCTTTCCGGGCTTCCGGACAGGTCCGGTCGGTCGGCAAGGGGAAGTATTTCTTCAAGAGTTGACTGGGAAATCTCACTGTAGAGAAGGGCAGCCTCATGAAGAGCGGGTGTTCCGCTTCTGTCACAGTCAGCGTCGGCAGAGTACTCGATGGGAAGCCTGCTGCGATCCATAACGCTGTAAACCAGATACAGGGCTTTCTGGTCAACAGTGAGAGTCTGATCGTTATCAATTCGCTGGTAAACTGTGTCAGCGAACACGCACAGGCTCAACATCAGCATTGTGATAAGAGCTGTTCTCATTGATCCTCCAATTGAAACGGCAGACGGGAATCCCGTTCGCCTCGGTTAGTTTTCGAAATTGCAAATCCGGCAGTACATTTCCCCCCGGAATCAGTAAGCCGGTACAGGTAATGACAATCATTGTTAAGATGACAAGCGCAAAGGAATTAATCGCAGGCAAAAATACCCTTCCCCTCTTCCTCAAGCAACCCACCAATATCCAGATGCCTAATCTAGAAACTTTGTTCCCCCTTGTCCATAACATTCAATGGACAATTCAGTTCCAGAGAGAAAGGTTGCAGCCGGCGTTTGCAATCAACATAGTAAGTACACTGAAGGTCCAATGAAAATACCCATTAAAGGAGACGGTCTTGAAAATTACATTTTACGGAGCCGCAAGGGCTGTTACCGGTTCACAGCACCTCCTTGAGATTGCCGGAAAGAGAATTCTACTTGATTGCGGACTCAGTCAGGGGAGAAGGAATGAAAGTGAGAGGTTGAATCGCGAGTACGGTTATGAGCCGGCTTCACTGGATGCCGTAATACTGTCCCATGCACACATTGATCATTCCGGGAAACTGCCGGGGCTTGTAAAGAACGGATTCAAAGGAATAATTTTTTCCACCGGCGCCACCAGGGATCTTGCAGCGATCATGCTGCCTGATTCCGCTCATATACAGCAGGCAGATGCTAAATACCTGAACAAGAAGCGGGCAAAGGAAGGCCTTCCGCTAATTGAACCTCTTTACGACCTGGAAGATGCTCTTTCAGCCATCGAGAAATTTGTTTCCATACCATACGGTCTTTCTTTTCCCATTTTTCCCGGTGTAACACTGCGTTTTCTCGAAGCCGGACATATTCTTGGAAGCGCCCAGGTGGAACTGGAACTTGAGGAGAAAGGGAAAAAGCGTACGCTTCTTTTCACCGGAGATCTCGGCCGTTTTGAAAGGCCCATTCTTCGTGATCCCGATCTTTCTTCCAGACCTGATTTTCTTATAACAGAGAGTACCTACGGTGGCAGGAACCATGATCCACAGGAGAAATCACTGCTTGATCTGGAGCATGTGATAAAGAGAACGGCTAGGCGCGGTGGCAAAATTGTCATTCCCGCGTTCAGCGTTGGAAGAACACAGGAAGTCCTCTACTTCTTGAACATTCTCCTTATTGCGGGCAGATTGCCTGATATTCCAGTTTTTGTGGATTCTCCTCTCTCTTTCAATGCCACGGAAGTATTCAAACTGCATCCTGAAGTATATGATAAGGAACTGCGTGATCTTCTTTACGCAGGGCACAGTCCATTTCAGTTCGGGAACCTTCACTTCGTTCAGAATGTACAGGAATCAAAGGCTATTAACACCATGAAAGAGCCTATGATAATTATTTCTGCTTCAGGAATGTGCGAGAACGGAAGAATCAGACACCATCTCAAAAACAATATCACAGATCCTCGCAGCACTGTTGTTCTGGTGGGATTTATGGCTGAGCATACCCTGGGCCGCAAAATTGCACAGCGCATGGAAACGGTAAACATTTTCGGTGAGCCTTATGCCCTGAATGCGGAAGTTGTGGATATTGACGGCTTCAGTGCTCATGCCGATTCAGATGCTCTTATGAGATATTTCAGAGCTGTTGGCGAGAACGTCAAACAGGTTGCGATTGTTCACGGCGAAGAGAAATCCGCCGAAGCTCTGGCTGTCCTGATTGGTCGAGACAGTCAGGCCGAGGTTGTTATCCCCGCTCCTGGAGACTCCATGTACATTAGTGGAACAAACTGACCCGCCTTGATTATATTTGTGGCATACATAACGCAGTCACAATAAATCTGGAGTAACCTGATGATATTTTTAAGTTTTTTGCTTGCTTCTCTTGTATCTGTTTCCGGCTTTTCACCAGAGTTCCAGCCTCCATCATGCGGTATCGGGGCAGAGACCGCAGGCGGAGGTGTAAGAGCGTTCTCCATGGGGGGGATATCTGCCGGAGTGCCTGACTCCAATATGGTTTCAGCAGCTAATCCCGCAGCCTCTGCCTGGGCTGTCAACACCGGTCTTTCGTGGGGAACAAAGGTTCGGGAGACTGAGGATCTTGCCTGGTCCGGGGCATCGGCTTTTCCGGATGTATCTGTGATAATGCCTTTACCCCTTAGGCTGCAGTTCTCAGCCATTTTAAGCAATCGTTCCAGAATTAACAGGGAAGATACAACTGTGTTCGACACTGGGTCAGGAACCATTAAATGGACCGGAGGTTCAGGAGAATCATATCTTGGTGTTACCGCGAGGGTATCAGATCACCTTGCTTTTTCGCTGGGGGGAAAGTGCTTCTTCGCTTCCGCCATGGGGGACGCGGTAACTTCTCCGGATAATCCTGGAATCAGCGTACTCTTATCCAGCAGCTACAGAGATGATCTCTCATTTTCACCATCCTGGGGACCGGTTTTCGGAGCCTTTATGAATACCAGGCATTTCTCTGCCGGTTTCTCTATTGTTACCGATAGATCCGGTGATCTCGAGGTGCAGAGGAGCTACATGGGTGATTCATCAGCAGACACAACCTTTAATTATTCTGTGCCCGGTGAGCTATCCGCAGGAATCTCTGCACATGTTCATCCCCGAGTTCTGGCTGGCGTGGACTTTTTTGCGAGAAAGAACCTGAATCTTCTGGGACATGTCACGGAGGAAGGCAGTTATATCGCTTCCGGTCTTGAGTTTATGCCTGGTCTCGGCTTCCGGATTAGAGGCGGCTTCAGAGCTATGGATGGTTTATGGCGAGATGGAGCTTCAAGATACTCCGGCGGAATTGGATACCTTGTCTCGGGGGGCAAAGCTTCTCTGGATATTGGAGTCAGCTATGAAACCTGGGGCGCAGACGAGTCTGAAACTGTGGTCTTCGCATCAATCCGGGCATCAGAGAATTGGCTGGGACGGTAGTTCTTATTCCCGCAAGGATGGAGTCTACCCGGCTTCCGGGCAAACCTCTGGCAGATATTTGCGGTCGGTCCATGATTCTCAGAGTTCTTGACGGTGCTTCCAGGGCCAATCCCGGTCGACTTGCTGTAGCTACTGATTCCAGACGGATTGAGGAAGAAGTTTTATCCGCTGGATACGAAGCTGTTTTCACAGGGCCAGCCGCCAGCGGTACCCAGAGAGTATATATGGCCTGGAAAGCTCTGGGATGTCCCGGCGAACGCATCATAAATCTTCAGGGAGACGAACCGTTCATTCAGCCGGATTGGGTAGAAGCACTTGCGGGACAGGACATGCATCCTAATTCTGTTGTCACACTGGCCAGGGAAGTCACTGCGGATTCAGGAGCATCTTCTTCTGTTGTTAAAGTTGTTATGAATTCTACCGGTGAAGCCCTGTATTTCTCAAGAAGCCTTATTCCCTGGGGTGCTGATTTTGTTTTTCACCATGTGGGGGTTTACTGTTTTACTCCTGAGAGCATTTGTCTTTGTGCGGGCGCGCCGCAGGGAAAACTTTCTCTTCAGGAAAGACTTGAGCAACTCAGCTGGATGGAAAATGGTGTAAAAATCACTGTTATTCCCGGCGACTGGAATGCAATGGGGGTAGACACACCCGATGATCTGGAGGAGGCTCGAAAGTGGTTCAGAAACTATTAGAAACCGGTCTTCCCGTCTTTATTCTCGGACCCTGCGGGATTGAATCTGAAAAACTTATTTTTACCACAGCTGATTTTGTGGACCGACTGAGAGAAAAGCATGCAGGCAGGGCTAATTTTCTCTTTAAGAGTTCTTTTCTAAAGGACAACAGAACTTCTGAGGGTTCCTGGGCAGGCCCTGGAATAGAAGAAGGGCTGCGAATTCTGGAAAAGGCCGGTCATGAATTTCATCTTCCTCTCATTACTGATATCCATTCCGCGGCTCAGGCTGCACCTGCAGCTGAAGTCTGTGATATGCTTCAGATACCTGCTTTTCTGTGCAGGCAGACATCTTTGCTTGAAGCTGCCGGCCGGACAGGTGCTCCCGTGAATGTTAAGAAAGGTCAATTTATGGCACCCGAAAACATGAAAGGGGCGGTGGATAAACTCTGCTCCGCCGGGTGTCCTTCCGTTTTACTTACCGAGCGGGGCAGTTTCTTCGGCTATGGTGATCTGGTTGTTGACATGCGGTCTCTGACAGTGATGAACGGCTTCTGCGACGGGGTAATTATGGATCTTACTCATTCTCTTCAAAAACCGGGTGCTGCTGGCAAATTCACCGGAGGAGACAGAACATTCGCGCTGCAGATGGCCCGTGCCGCGTCTGCCTGGGGCATACGGGGAATGTTTGTGGAGGTTCATCCCAATCCGGCAGAAGCTCTTAGTGACAGTGCCGTTATGCTTGATTTCAGAGACACGGAGACTGTGCTTGAAGGTGCGTTGAAACACTGGGAGGGGGCGTTCTGATGAGGTTTACAAATGTAAAGCTGTTTGCTGTTGATGTTGACGGAACACTCACCGATGGAAGACTTTTATACGGTCCGTCCGGCGTATCTCAGGCTTTCAGCGCGAAAGACGGTGCCGGAATCATGAGGCTTCTGGAGAATGGTGTGGAAGTGGCCTTTGTCTCATTCCGTGATTTTGCCTGTACCAGAAGGAGAGCCTCCGATCTTGGAGTAAAACTGCTCTGCCTTGGAAGCCTCGACAAAGCTGCATCTGTTAAGGAACTTGCGGAGCATCTGGATATTCCCATGGCATCTGTACTTTTCATGGGCGATGACAGGAAGGATATTCCTGCTATGGAGGTTTCAGGAATGTCCGCGTGCCCCAGGGACGCAGCAGTTGAAGTAAGGGATATATGCTCTGTTGTTGCGGATTCAAGTGGTGGCGCCGGAGCTGTCAGGGAGATTGCCGAATTGATTCTGGAGGATTCCGGTGAGTGATGTTTTCCGGGAAGCAGAGAGAGTTTTTGATATTGAGGTGAAGTGGCTGGAAACTACTCTTCCTTTGAACAGGGAGTCATTTCCGGAAGCGGTTGAACTGCTCCATGGCTCAAAGGGAAAGATCATTGTGTGTGGTATGGGCAAGTCCGGTCTTGTGGCAAGAAAGATTGCAGCCACAATGACAAGTACAGGAACTCCTTCGTACTTTCTGCATCCTGCTGATGGAATCCACGGCGATGCTGGAATTCTCGCGAGGGGAGATACCGCTCTTGTTCTATCCAAAAGCGGTGATACCGCGGAGATCGCGGCCCTGCTGCCTGTACTCAGAAGCCTTGATATCCCTGTGGTCGCAATGGTAACAAATGAAAATTCCCTTCTGGGCAGATTTGCGGATGTGGTGCTTAAACTACCGGTAATGAAGGAGGCCTGTCCCTATAATCTTGCTCCTACAGCCAGCACAACTGCCATGATGACACTTGGTGATGCTCTTGCTATGGCCATGCTGAACCTTTCCGGATTTACACCGGAGGACTTTGCCGAAGTTCATCCCGGCGGATCGCTGGGCAGAAAACTTCTTATGAAGGTATCTGATGTAATGGTTACCCGTAATCTTCCCCTTCTTTCTCCCGATACTCTTCTTCCCCGCGCCATTGAGGTAATGACTGAACACAGAGGACTGTGTATGGCGGTTAGCGGCACCGGTCAGCTTGAGGGAATATTTGTTTACGGTGATCTGGGCAGGCTTATGAAAGACAGAGCGAATATAGCTGAGCTTTCTCTGGGCGATGTGATGATAAAGAACCCGGCAACTGCCCGGGGTGATGGACTTCTTGCTCTGGCTGTTCAGACGATGGAGGAACGCGGCATTACCTCTCTGGTTGTGATAAATGAAAACTCTCTACCACAGGGTATTGTTTACCTGCATGACGCACTGGCTCTTGGATTCTGATGAGAATACGAATTAGTAGTTTTGCTGTTTTTTGCGCAGGATTGATATGTCTGGCGGGCTGTGGTAAAGAACCTGCTGACTGGTCTGACGAAAGTGGACAGATACAGACAGTCGCTGACTTCAGGCTTGTGCAGGCGGAAGACGGTATCCGGGAGTGGATGCTGTCCGGTGATTCCGCGGTATACAGGGAGGCTGACAGCCTTCTTTTCATGACACAGGTAAACATTGTTTTTTATGAGAACGATATCCCTGAAAGCTTTGTAAGAAGTGACACGGGAACTTCGGATCTTGTTGGCGGAGCTACAATACTCTGGGGAAATGTTCATGCTGAAAATACCAGCGGGAGAACACTTGACACAGATCTTTTAAACTGGTCTGATTCGCTGGAAACCTTTGATACTGACTGCCTGGTTACATTTGTTATCCCGGAAAGTGACGGTACTGTTACCACTATTCACGGCAGAGGCGTCAATCTCGACACGGGCCTCAGTGCCGTGGGAGATGTGATTGTCCGTGAGTCATTTACTGCTGTTACATCAGGGGAGTTACCCTTTGACGAATAAACACTTTGCAATTCTTTTGTGTGTCTGCGTTTCTTCGATTGCGGGTGTGTTTACTGTAACATCAGACGATGCTTCAACAACCGAGCTTGAAAACGGTGAATCCATCCTTGAACTTAACGGTAATGTTGTAGTCACTGATGATCAGGTAACAGTTACATCCAACTCTGCAATTATATATCAGGACTCAGAGAGAGCAGAGTTTACAGGCAATGTTCATGTGGATGCGGATACACTCTCTGCAAGCGGGTATTTTCTTTCCTACTCCAGGATTACCGGGATTATGATTCTTAAAGGCAATGCTGTTCTTACCGATGGTTCCTCTGTTCTCACTGCGGATCAGGTTGACTGGTTCAGGTTCAGAGACAAGGCTACAGCCAGGGGCTCTGTTGTTCTTCAAGGTGACTGGCTTGGAATGGTTCAGGGTGAGTATGCTCTGTACGACAGGGAAAGGCAGAGTCTTTTCGTTACAGTGGATCCGATTCTTACCCGGGTTGAGGGTTCTGATACAACTGTAATTACTGCTGACAGGCTGGAATTTTTCGAAGACGGAGAAAGAGCGGAGGCTCAGGGCAATGCCTGTGTTTCCATGGGATCCGGCGGTATGGAAACCTCCAGTGAATACCTCCGATATTTTGGAGAAGAGGATCGAATGGAGTTGATCGGGTCTCCTGAAATAGCCGGTGAAGAGGGAACCATTAGAGGAGACTGGATGGAAATTCTTCTTAACTCTGATGGTGCCGTGAACTTTCTGCGAATTGAAGGAGCGGCTTCCGGCGATCTTGAGGATCAGGAAACGACAATAAACTTCAGTTCCCAGAGGGCTGAATTCGCCTTTCTTCCTTCAGGAGATGACCTGGACAGTCTTCTGCTTCAGGGCGGTGCAGTTCTCAATGTTGCAGGCGAGGATTCAGTGAGAGCGGAAGTAAACACAATCAGCGCTGAGGAGATAGTGATAAGATTTCTCTCTGGAGAAGCGGACGAAATAATGGGCAGGGGAGCTGTCAGGGGAACATACAGCTGGAGCGGAGAGTTTCGTGAGTGAGCAGGGAAAACAGGCCAGGCATCTGGTGACCAGAGACCTGATAAAAAAGTACAGAAGACGCAAGGTGGTGGACGGAGTCAGTTTGACGGTGGAAAAGGGTGAAATTGTGGGCCTTCTTGGCCCCAACGGCGCAGGAAAAACCACCACTTTCAACCAGATCGTAGGATTTATCAAACCGGACTCTGGAAGTGTTTTTCTTGATGACAGAGATATCACAGGATTTCCTATGTACAAGAGGGCACGACTTGGTCTTGGATATCTTCCTCAGGAATCAAGTGTATTCAGAAAAATGACAGTTGAGGACAATCTGATGTGTATCCTGGAGACCATGAGACTGAAAAAGAAAGAAAGAAGGCAGAGGAAGGATCAGCTTCTTGCAGAGCTGGGAATTACCAGACTGGCAAAGCAGAAAGCCTTTACTCTTTCCGGAGGGGAGAGACGCAGAGTGGAGATTGCCCGTGCTCTTGTTACTGAACCGGCGTTTCTTCTGCTGGATGAGCCATTCGCGGGTATTGACCCCATTGCTGTCGCGGAAATACAGGAAATAATAAGGGATCTGGCTCAGCGGGGCCTTGGGGTTCTTATAACAGATCACAGCGTTAGAGAAACTCTGGCCATTACAGACAGAGCTTACATCATGTACGATGGAAGAGTTCTTATTTCCGGCTCAGCCCAGGAGCTGGCAAACAACCCCGAGGCAAGAAAAATCTATCTGGGCGAAAGGTTTTCACTTTAGTATGCCTGAACTCAGAGCTGAAATAAGATTATCACAGGTACAGAAACTGGCAATTACCCAGACTCTTCGTCAGCAGCTTGAAATTCTGCAGATGCCTTCCCTGGAGCTGGATGGTCTTATAGTCACTGAGTTATCGGAGAATCCACTTCTGGAAGAGAAAGAGAATACCCCTGATAAAACAGAAGAACAGGAAAAGGAACCTTCCGACGATGAACCTGAACGAGAAGACTCGAAAGAAGAAGACCCACTGGATATCCTGAAGGAAATTGATGAAAGCATTGGCACGGCTCCTTCCACAAAATTTCGTGAGGAAGAACAGTGGCATCCTGAAGCTGCGAATCCGGAGACACTCAGCGAATTTCTGCTTTCTCAGCTTGACAGCCTTGAACTCTCGGAGGATGTGGAGAATGCCGCTGTGTATGTGATCTACTCTCTTGACAGGAACGGACTTCTTTCTCTTGATCCTGAGGAACTTCAGATTGGCTGGGATGGACCGGAGGATTCTCTTTGCATGGCCATCAGTACCGTTCGTAAATTTGCTCCCCCGGGGGTGGCTCAGGATTCAGCAAGAAATGCGCTTCTTTTCCAGCTTCTTCAGAAAAGTGGAGATTCTTCCAGGGACACTCTGGAGTACAGAATACTGGATCAGTGTTTCAATGAACTCGCGGAAAGGCGTGTTCTCTCCATTGCCGGCACTCTTGGAGTAAGTCCCCATGAGGTTGAAATCGTGATAGAGAAGATCAGAGAACTCAATCCGTGGCCTGGAGCCGAATTTGCAGGCAGTACGGGCACAGTGGTTATTCCGGACATCATAATTGAAAAGCATAACGGGAAATTCATGGTATTCCTGAACGACAACCGGTTTCCGCATCTTACCATAAGCGATAGAAACCGCCGGATACTTGAATCTCCCTCCGCTGGAGTGGTTGAGAAAAACTATGTGAAGAAGAAATTCAAGAGAGCCAGCTGGTTTATCAGGGCGATTAAACAACGACAGGAAACCGTGATGAAGATATCCAATTTCATTGTGGAAACTCAACGGGAGTTTTTGCTTCATGGTATGGAATCTCTGAGACCATTGACCCTTCAGGAAGCGGCAAAGGCTCTCGGCTTCAACCAGTCAACTATCAGCAGGGCAATCAACGGCAAGTATGTACAGTCTCCTCAGGGGATTCACGAGATGCGGTATTATTTCAGCAGGGGAAGTGCTGACGCTTCGGTAACCGCGATTTCCGTAAAGGAGGATATCAGAAGGATTATTAACAGTGAAGATAAATACAATCCTTTCAGTGATGAGAGAATTGCCGATATGCTGAACAGCAGTGGAACAAAAATTAAGAGACGAACGGTAGCTAATTACCGCAAATATATGAACATACCGGGTGCCAGGAAAAGAAGGCGCTTCTAGAACATGTCTCCTGAAGGGAGCTTGGATGAGCAACGATATCTTCAAGGGTTACAGAGGAGCAACCAGAGAAATGATGGAGAAATTAGGTATCAGCGTCTGGGATGATGTCGTCCTTACAGCGGGCTCTAACACTTTTGAAGGCGTTGTTCTTCCCAGAAGCGAAACTGCCGACGCTGATCACATTGTCATAAAGCTGGCAACAGGTTACAACATAGGAATTTCAGCTTCAAAAGCAACCGGTGTAAAAATTCTGGGATCGAGAGAAGTTCTGTACCAGATCGCTGAGCAGGAATTCCCTTTTGATCCTTCGCATCCCAATGTGAAACTGCTTGGTACCGGTGGTACCATTGCAAGCCGCCTGGACTACAAGACAGGTGCGGTTATTCCTGCTTTCTCACCAGGTGAACTATACGGAGCTGTACCGGAGCTCGCGGATATATGTAATCTTGAAACGGAGAAGCTTTTCGGGATATTCAGTGAAGATATGGGACCGAAACAATATATCATACTGGCAAAGGCCATAGAGAAGGAAATCAAGAATGGTGTTGCCGGAATAATGATTGGGCATGGAACAGACACTCTGAGCCACACCGCTGCCGCTCTTACCTACATGTGTCAGGATCTTCCAGTGCCTGTAGTTCTTGTCGGCAGTCAGCGGTCAAGTGATCGTCCTTCCAGTGACGCTGCTTTGAATCTGATTCATGCAGCCAGAACAGCAGCCTACTTTGATGCCGCAGAGGTTGTGGTCTGTATGTTCGGACCTACCAGTGATCAGTATGGTCTGCTGCACAGAGGTCCTCAGGTAAGGAAAATGCATTCAAGTTACAGGAGTACTTTCAGAACAATCGGTGACAGACCTCTAGCGATGGTTGACAGAGAAAGCTTTACCTTTCTGAAGAAAGACTACATCAAGAGGGATCTCAGCCGCAAACCCAATATACGCCCTGTTTTTGATGACAGAGTGGGGATGATCTACTACTACCCCAGTATGAAAGCTGATATGATAGATTCCCTGGTGGAGAATGGTTACAAGGGAATAATTATTGCCGGCACAGGTCTTGGCCATGTGAACAAGGCTCTTTACGAACCCATTCGCAGGGCTACGGAAGCCGGTGTCCACGTGTTCATGACAGTGCAGACCCTCTGGGGTTTTGCACAGATGTATGTCTACGACACAGGAAGACTTCTGATGCAGAGGGGTGTCGTGCCGCTGGGCAACATGCTTCCAGAGGCAGCCTACATAAAACTTGCCTGGGCGATGGGTGTCACAGATGATCATGAGGAAGTTAAACGCATCATGCTTACTCCGGTTGGTGGCGATATTACTGAAAGCGAACCTCCAGACGGTTACCTTATTCTCCAGGGTGGTGTACCGGAGGTTAAAGACATTTTCAAGGGAATAAACAGATAGAGGCCATCGGGCTGTCTGACAGAGAATAATCGTAACATGCCGGTATGCATGAGAATTGTTGAAACGCGAGAAGGTGAGCAATGAACATAAAAATTGAAGCTGTTGATCTCAACTTTCCAGAGGGGTGCAATATCATCCTGGGGCAGTCACACTTCATAAAGACTGTGGAAGATTTGTATGAGGCTGTATCCGGCACCATTCCCGGCAGTTCATTCGGGCTGGCTTTCAGCGAAGCTTCCGGACCTTGTCTTATACGCAGTGACGGTAATGATCTTGAATTGAAGAGAATTGCCGAAGAAAACCTTATAGCAATTTCTGCGGGACACTGTTTCATTATTGTGCTGGGCGAAGCTTTTCCCATTCAGATAATGAACAGGATAAAAGCAGTTCCCGAGGTCTGCAATATCTTCTGTGCCACTGCGAATCCAGTTCAGGTTCTTGTTGCCAGAACCGGGCAGGGCGGAGGTATTATGGGTGTTATTGACGGAGAATCACCCACTGCGGTCGAATGCGAAGAGGATGTTAACGCAAGGATTGAACTACTGAAGAGGTTCGGTTACAAACGCTGACAGGATTGTTCTGTGCAGAGGAATCTGATTGAGGAATGACTGTCTGAAATCTTCAGACTGAATCCTGTTCGCGGCACGGAGGATTTCGTCTTTCGCTGTTTTCTTCCATTCAGCAGCTTTTTTTCGGTACAATTCTTTGTCATCCGGTAAAAGGTTCGAGTTGCCTGAAATCGCAGTGTATATCTTCGACCATTTCCAATAGAGATCAGGAAGAGCCTTCTCATTTTCATTTTTGGATTTCCGGGCGCTTTTCAAGTGTTTAAGAACCTTTTCAATTGCTGTTCCACTTTGAATGAGGCAAAGTGCCAGATCGGTTCTGATGGATGCAATAAACCGACTGAGTTTATATGTTTCGCACAGGTGCAAAGCGTGCTGAAGCAGGCTAAGCGCCTCGGGGAGTTCGCTTCTGTTACGCAGGATTTCTGCCAGATACCAGCTGTTTTCAATAATTCCCTCTTTATCATCAATTTCTCTGCTGATCTCAAGTGATATTTGAAACTGCTTTTCGGCAGCCAGCAAATCTCCGGTTCGCAGCTTTAATGCCGCAGAGTTTGTAAGAAGGATTCCCTCAGTTTTGCCAGCGACAGGGCTCTGCTGAAGTGTTTTTCTGCTTCTCTGTTCTGTCCAAGAGAAAGCATTGCGCTTCCCATGTTGTTTAATGCCATGCAGATACTTCGTTTATCATTAAGTTCTTCTGACAATCTCATGCTTTTTAATACGGTAGTGTATGACTGTTCTACATCGCCGCGATCGTTGTAAATAATGCCGATGTTGGTAAGCAGACTGGCTTCGCCTGCCCGGTCTCTGATGACTGTTACGATCTGCAGGGATTTTTTATAGAACTCAATTGCTTTCATTCCGTTGCCGCTGCGCCAGTGAACCAGTCCTATATTGCAGAGAGAATGTGCCTGGCCTGTTCTTGAGCCCAATTCTCGAGACATTGCAAGGCTTTTCTTCAGCTTGACTAATGACTCTGAAAACAGGGAACGGTCACAATCAATCAAACCTGTGTTATTCAGGAGACTGGCTTCCTGAGTTTTGTTGCGCAACTTTATTGCAAGTTTCATTGCCTCACTGTTGGCAGTCTGCGCCGCGTCCAGATCACCCTTCATCCAGTGGGAAACTCCAATTGATCTTATGATACTGAGAAGATCTGATGAATTATTGCCGGCCAGCGCAATTTCCTGTGCATCTCTGAATATTTTCAGACTTTCTGCAAATTCTCCTGAGTCCCTGTAAGTTGCTCCAAGAACTATCCGCGCTGGAATCATATCAGGCTCACGGGCAATGACCTGCTCCAGAAGATCCCTGGCTTGTTGAATATGCTGCTTGTTGCTTTTTGTTTGCCACAGGTGAAGAGCTTGAAGGTATTTCTCGTAGGTAGAAGTGGATTCAACTTCGACTTCCGCAATTCCAGGATATTCATCAGGGTTTCTGCCAAGAGCTTTCAGAATACCGTCAGCAAGTTTCCCCTTTATTGCCGGAAGATCATCTATCTCCTCAATCCATGAGTCCATCCAGACAGTTCTGCCTGATTTTACTTCTTTAAGAGTCAGAGAAAGTTTTATCTGCGAGCCTGTTCGTTCAATGGTTCCCTGAACAAAGCTGGAAGAACCAAATCTCCTGGCAATATCATCCTTGCTTTCTCCGCTCCGCATAGACTTGATAAGAGACGTTACGGGGACAACGGACATAGAGTTTGCTTTTGAAAGATCACTGAGAAGGTCTGCTGAGATTCCATAGGCATAGAACTCGTCATCAGCTTCACCTATGTTGGCAAGGGGGAAAACTGAGAGAACCAGTGATCCTGATTCCTTAACAGGGTTGATTCCGCTTTCCCTTTCAGGGGAAACACCGGTCGGACCAAGAAAATGTATCTGCAGCAGACGGCCAAGCCCCTTGAGTCTGGTAAGCCCCATATCAACAGTTTCAGGTCTGTCACTTTCTTTGTACTGCGAGAGTACTTCCCGGCTGAGCAGAATTCCTCCACCGGGGGCTTTGCTTTCCAGACGAGAGGCCACATTAACAGTATCACCGAAGATGTCTCCGCTTTCAAAAAGAACACTGCCGTAGTGGATCCCAATTCGAACCTTGAAATTTCTGCTGCAGAGACTGTTCTGAATGTCCATTGCAGCGGATACTGCATTGGGGGTGTGAGAAAAAACACTGAGTGTTCCGTCACCCATTTCCTTTACTAATTTGCCATCTCTGGAAGCGAGTGCTTTACGAACGACTGCCATTTTCTGGGAAAGTACTCGCATTGCCTTGTCTTCGGAGCGTTCCATGAGAGATGTGAAGCCAACTACATCCGTGAACATTACAGCAGCCTGTTTTCTACTGGGCAATGAATTATCCATTCGTTTCTGGAAAGAAATCAAGAACTACACATTCGAAGAGACAATACTGAGGGTGACTTCAGGCTGTCAATAGCAATCCCATATGCTATGTTCGGACTGACTTTCACTGTTAATCAATTCTGAATGATTTGATACTTCAGTGCATCAACTTTTTTTTACTGTGGGCCAGTTGCGGAAGGTGTATGGCTGTTTGTCCAATGGGGCATTCATGGGGATTTTGCAAACACTGACCCTGCGATTACCTTTACGGATTCTGGACAGGCAATGAGTGTTGTACTTCTGATCGGGGCAAGCAATAATCCCGGTTAATTCGACGCGGAGGAGGAATGGAATGACTGAGAAAACGATTATCGCTTCCCACGAGGACATTGAGAAATTTAACGGCAGAGAAGTTGGCAGGTCTCCCTGGAAAAGGATTACACAGGAGAGAATAATTGCCTTTGCTGATGCAACCAGCGATCATCAATGGATACACATTGATATTGAAAGAGCAGCAGCTTCTCCATTTGGAGCAACAATCGCACACGGGTTTCTTACTGTTTCTCTTCTCCCGTCACTTCTTGATGAAATAATTGAAGTGCGCAATTCTGAAATGACAGTAAACTACGCTGTGGAGAACTTGCGGTTTGGTACTCCCGTGCTTGTTGACAGCGAAGTTAGGCTCATTCTGTCTGTTAACGGTATTCGGAATCTCAGAGGAATAACCCGGGTAACACTTGGTGTTGAAATGGAAATCAAGGGAGAGAAACGATCTGCGTACAAAGGCAACATAGTGCTGCTGTATCACTTTAAATAACCGATTAACTGGGAATGAAACTGGTGCCTGAGCAACGATATACAAGTGTTAATCGTCGAGTGTCCCGATGGCTGCGGCGATAGCTTCTTCGGGAGTATTCTTTGGTTTCCAGCCTGTGATTTTTTCGACCTCATGCTGTTTACACAACCAGGCGGAGGAGGTAATATCGAGGGCTTTTTCTCTGTCAAGCAGGGTATAGGTTCCCGTGAAGGTGGCAGCAATTTCTCCAAGGAAACCGGCGGTGTATACAAGGAAAGAAGGCACGGGGATTCTCAGTATCCTTCTGCCTGTGGCTTTCTCCAATGCTTTGTGAATCCTCTTCCATGTTATCAACTCAGGGTATGAAGGCTGCAGTATTTTCCCCTCTGCACTAGGGCAGTTAACCAGTTCAGCCATGAAACAGGCGAGATCTGAAATGGAGATTATGCAGAATCTCACATTGTCGTTACCCAGAGTAACTGTAATTCCCCTTCGAGCCCACGAGTAAAATGACTCAGTTTCCCTGTCTCCTGATCCCAGTGCTGCCGGAGAACGAACAATAACATGCCTGGGAAACCCGGTGACAACCTGTTCAGCAAGCAATTTGCTTCTCCCATACGAAGATTGCGGTCCGGCGTCGTTTGGGCCTGATGCTGACTGACTTGAGGTAAGGACGAACAGAGCCTTTGGACATTGAGTTTTTGCGGCGTTTACGATTGCAGCGGTCAGTCCGGCGTTAATCCTGTCAAATTCCTCACCTGAACGAGCTTTTACTGCTCCAGCCACGTGGAAGATTGCATCAACATCACTTAGGTGTGAGGAAATGTCCGCTTCAGACGTAAGATCAACAGTCACTTTAATACAACGGTCGGGAATTTGACTCCTGTCTGAAGAGGTTCTCACTGCGGCAATTACAGTGTGTCCGTCCTTAATTAGTTTTTGTGCAAGAAACCTGCCCACAAAACCAGATGCACCCGTTAAAAAAACCTTCATTGAAAACCCCGTTCATTAGAACGGAGGAATATGCCAATTCCTGTTTGTTTTAGAAAGGTTTGTGGTTTAGATTCATGTAACATTTTGTGTTAGCCAAACAATACTGCTGGTTCCAACCAGAGAAAATCGACGGGTGATTCCATGGATATGTTTCAGAAGTGTTTTGATTACGACAGACCTGAAAAAGTAAAGGCAATGGGTCTCTATCCATACTTTGTTCCGCTTCAGGGGCATGTTGGAGCAGAGATGGAGATAGGCGGGCATGGTCTAATAATGCTCGGTTCCAATAACTATCTCGGGCTTACTGACAATCCCTATGTTATGGAGAAATCACGTGAGGCTATCCTGAAGTACGGCACAGGTTGCACAGGCAGTAGATTTCTTAACGGCACTCTGGATATTCACCTGGAACTTGAGGACAGGCTGACAAAGTTCCTGCAGAAAGAAGCATGTCTTACTTTCAGTACAGGATTCCAGGCGAATCTGGGAACAATCGGCACGCTGGGATTGCGGGGAGATATCCTTTATCTGGACAGGAAAAACCACGCTTCCATTATTGACGGTGCCAGAATGAGCTATGCCAAGGTTGTTAAGTACAGACACAATGATCTTGAGCATTTGAGACACATTCTTGAGAAGCATCCGGGTGAGTCGGGTATGATTATCACTGATGGTGTTTTCAGCATGGAAGGCGATCTGGCAGACATTAACGGTCTTGCTGATCTCGCCGAGGAATTCGGAGTTCGTCTACTAGTTGATGACGCTCACGGAGTGGGTGCTATGGGAACTGCGGGCATGGGAACCGCTGAGCATCAGGGATGTCATAACAGGGTAGATGTTGTAGTTGGCACATTCAGTAAATCCTTTGCATGCATTGGAGGCTTTGCTGCTGGACCCGCCAGTGTAATCAGCTATCTTCGCCATAATGCTCGGACAAACATCTTCAGTGCCAGTCTTCCCCCGGCAGCAGTTGCTACAGTGATCGCTGCTCTTGATGTTATAGAGAGAGAGCCTGAGCTTCTTGTGAAGGTTCACCACGCTGCTGACAGGTGTCGTGAAGGTCTTGCTTCAATGGGATTTAATATAGGGCAGAGCGAAGCACCAATCATTCCTGTAACTGTAGGGGATGATCTGGACTGTTTCAGATTCTGGAAAGATATGTTTGACAACGGTGTATTCACAAATCCTGTTGTCTCTCCCGCTGTTGAGCCGGGCCAGGCAATGCTGCGCACCAGCTTTATGGCCAGCCATACAGATGACATGATTGATCGTGCTCTCGAAGTGTTTAAAAAGGTCGGACGCAGGCATAATCTGATAGGCGGGTAGTATGGAGTATTCAATTGAGAAAGTGAACAGTCGTAAAACCGTCAAAGAATTTCTCATGCTTCCTTTCAGAATAAACGCTGAAGATCCACACTGGGTACCGCCTCTGCTTATGAATGTACGGCAGCTGATGAATCACAAACATCCGTTTCACGAGCATGCGGAAGTTGAATTCTACATTGCTCGCGATTCCAGTGGTGTTGTTGCTGGAAGAATCAGCGCCTGCGTAAACAGAACTCACAACGAATACCACAAAGAGAAAACCGGTTTCTTCGGTTTTCTTGAGTGTGAGAATGACAGTGAGCTTGCCGCTCTCCTGCTCACCACTGCTGAAGACTATGTAAAGCAGAGAGGCATGGAGAGCATTCGCGGACCGTTCAATCTTTCAACCAACGAGGAATGCGGTCTGCTTGTAGAAGGTTTTGATACTGATCCCAGACTCATGATGACCCATAACCCGAAGTGGCTGGGAGGGCTTGTAGAGGCAGCGGGCTACAGTAAGCTCATGGATCTTCTTGCCTACTGGCTTGACGGAGACAGCAGCAAATTTGAGAAGCTCTTCCGTATAGCGAAGATGGTGGAGAGAAGAGGAAACTGGACCGTAAGAGGGATTAGCCTCAAGGATCTGGAAAACGATATGCGAAAGATCATGGCTGTTTACAACGAGTGCTGGGGTGAGAACTGGGGCTTTGTGCCTGAGTCTCCCAGAGAATTTACCGCAATGGTGGATGAGTTAAAGATGCTCATCACACCTGAATTAACTCCCATGGTTGAACTTGACGGTGAACTGGTTGCATTCGGCGTGGCTCTCCCCGATGCCAACATTGCGTTCAAGAAGGGTAGAGGCAGGGTATTGCCAACCATCCTTGCATTGAAAGTACCGCCGTTTAAAGTTAAAATTGACCGGGTCAGAGTGCTGCTTATGGGAGTAAAGAAGAAATACAGGAACAAAGGGCTTGAAGCTCTGGTTATTGACCGGATTATAAAAAACAGCAAAAAAATGGGAATGGGACGGGGAGAGCTCTCCTGGGTACTTGAGAACAATCGGGAGATGAGAACCATTCTGGAAAAACAGATGAACGCTGATTTATACAAACGATACAGAATCTATGAGAAGGAATTTAAATGACAGAGAGAGAACTTGTTGATCTCTACATCAAATTTTTTAAGAGTAAGAGTCACGAAAGAATTCCCGGAGCTTCGATAATACCCGAGAACGATTCAACCATTTTGTTCACTCCCGCAGGTATGCAGCCGCTGGTTCCATTTCTTCTGGGAGAGAAGCATCCACAGGGGAAAAGACTGGTGGATGTTCAGAAGTGTATACGAACCGGTGACATTGAAGAGGTTGGAGACGCGACGCATCTCACATTTTTCAGAATGCTGGGTAACTGGTCCCTGGGTGATTACTTCAAGCGTGAAGCAATTTTGTGGAGCTGGGAATTCCTTACAGGCAGGGAATGGCTGGGTTTTGACCCTGACAGAATCAGCGTTACAGTTTTTGCAGGCGAGGGAGATATACCGGCAGATGAGGAAGCGGCACTATTATGGCAGGAAGCCGGTGTTCCTCCGGAGAGAATCTATAGTTTTGGAATGAAGGATAACTGGTGGGGACCTACCGGTGCCACCGGCCCGTGCGGTCCTGACACGGAAATGTTTTACGATACAGGGAAAGCACCCTGCGGAAATGAATGCGTTCCCGGATGCTCCTGCGGAAAGTATTTTGAGGTCTGGAACGATGTGTTCATGGAATACAGAAAGACTGAAACCGGCTCTTACGAACCCCTTGTCCGGAAATGTGTTGACACGGGAATGGGTGTGGAGAGAACAGTAGCCATGCTGGAAGGCTGCAAAACAGTTTACGAGATAGGTGTGCTTAAACCTCTTGTCAATAGAATCAGAGAGCTTGCAGGTATTGAAGATGAAGAGCCTGCGAGATCAGAGAAGGTTATTGCAGATCACATACGCAGTGCCACACATGTTCTCGGCGATGATCAGGGGGTAGTTCCCTCTAATGTGGATCAGGGCTATGTACTCAGAAGACTGATCAGACTTGCTATAAGACATGGAATGAAACTGGAGATAGAGAAGGGATTTCTCGGCGAGCTTGCCACCATGGTTATTGAAACTGAGGGCGAAGATTACGCGGAGCTCAAGAGGAACAAATTTGTTATTCTGGATGAGATTGAAAGGGAAGAAAAGCTCTTCGGCGAGACCCTTCAAGCAGGTATTAAGCAGTTCAACAAGATGCTGCCCAACCTGCTGAAAAATCCCAATAAAACTGTTGCTGGAAGACTTGCATTCAAACTCTATGATACCTATGGTTTCCCTGTAGAACTTACCGCTGATCTGGCTGCAGAGAACGGCATGTCAGTGGACATGGACGGCTACAACAAAGCTTTTGAGAAACATCGTCAGTTGTCCAAACAGGGGGCTGAGAAGAAATTCAAGGGTGGTCTTGCCGATAACAGTGAAATGGTTACAAAGCTTCACACTGCTACCCATCTGCTTCATGCGGCACTCAGGAAAGTACTGGGCGACACTGTTCAGCAGAAAGGCAGCAACATCACAGCTGAAAGGCTTCGGTTTGACTTTCTCTACGCCGGGAAGATGACACCGGAGCAGAAAGCTGAAGTCGAGGCTCTCGTAAACAGTGCCATAAATGATGAAGTGGAAATCGGGATGAAGGAGATGTCTCCGGAAGAGGCCGAGAAAACAGGTGCTCTTGGCTTTTTCAAGGATCGTTACGGCGATGTGGTAAAGGTTTACACTATCGGGAAATACTCAACTGAGATTTGCGGCGGACCACATGTTAAAAACACTTCAGAGCTGGGTAAATTTCGAATATCATCCGAGAAGAGTTCCTCGCGAGGAGTAAGGCGGATCAAGGCGGTTATTGAATGATCCTCACTCTTATGACCATACTTGCTGTTGCAGACTTCTCCGGCATATGGGAAACCACATACGGAGATATGGTTCTTGAGCAGGACAGCAGTCTGGTATCGGGCTGGTACAGCTTCGGCGGGATGTCAACCATTGAAGGAATCGTTTCCGCAGGAGGAAAGTTCGTATTCTCTTATAATGAGGGGAACGCCACCGGTACAGGCTGGTTCCAGCTTTCGGACAGCGGCACTTCCTTCTCCGGCGAATGGAAGGCAGACGGTGATCTAGTATGGAGTTCATGGGAGGGACACCGTCCCACAGGAACCTCATCAACCTGGGTCCTTATTCTGGAAGCCGAGTGGCAGGAGTCCATGAGAGAGAATGAGTATTCCTTCGGGGAAATGCTTGATGCCTGGCTGGGCAGACTTCCAGATATACAGATAAGACACCGCTTCATTCATGATCTGGACGATATTCGGGGCTTTTGTATTGAAGCAGCAACTCTTCCGGGTGATGTCTACCTTATCTTTGCCTCCCATGGAACTACAGCGGGAATATCTCTCAACTCAGGAACTGTTTCACCACATGAACTTGCCGAAGCACTTGCTCCAATGAATAATCTTCAACTGGTTCACTTCAGCTGTTGTGAAATAATGGCAGGCAACACCGATGAGGCGATTCTGAACTCCAGATCAAACTGGGCAGAGGACTTTGCCGTATCCGGTTACACAACTTCAGTTGACTGGGGTGGCAGTGCTATTATTGAGTTTTACTATCTCAACCAGATACTTGAGAACGGGCTTACTCCTGTCGAAGCGGCCGGAGCTCTTATGTCGGACATAAGGTTTTCAGGAACAACATCAACTCACTGGATGGAAGCCGCCAGTTTCCAGATACAAACACCTTGAACGCAATAATAAAATGAAAGAGGCGCATTATGGAGCTGTTGAAAAGACTGTGTGAGGTAGATGGTGTTTCCGGTCATGAGGATGCTGTAGTAGAGCTTCTAAGAGAAGAATTGAAAAATTATGCCGATGAGATAAGAACCGACGCAATCAAGAACATAATTGCCGTGAAATACGGCACTGAAGGCGAAAACAGACCAAGAGTAATGCTTGCCGGCCACATTGATGAGATAGGCTTTCTTATTTACAACATAGACAAAGACGGCTTTGCCTCAATAGTACCCGTTGGCGGATGGAGTGCCGGGTCTATTTTCGGACACACTGTTAAAGTCCACACCAGAAAGGGTGAAATTCTCACAGGAGTGGTTTCGGCTCCTCCCGCTCTTACACTGGAAGCAGCCGGTAAGGCAGTGAAACTGGATAAGCTTTTTATTGATTTCGGCATGACCGGTGATGCTGTGAAGGAAAAAGTTTCCCGGGGCGACTGGGTTTCCATGGACACCGGTTTTCAGGAGATGGGTGACTGTTTTGTCGCTAAGGCTTTTGATGACAGAGTTGGCGCTTACATTATCGTAGAGGCTTTCAGGAAGTACAACAACCCTGCCATTGATGTTTACTGCACAGGCACTTCCCAGGAGGAAGTTGGCCTCAGAGGATCAACCGTTGCCGCACAGACTGTCAGGCCTCATATCGGTATCGCTGCTGACATAACAGGAGCAGGGGACACCCAGGGTTTTCCAGCAACCATGAAAATCTGCGACCTGGGTAAGGGAGTGGCCATCAAGCAGCAGGATGCCAGTGTTATCTGTTCCCCGTCTCTTGTAAATTTTATCAGAGACATAGCTGAAGAAAAGAAAATAGATCATCAGATGGAAATACTGGTAAGGGGTGGCACAGACACCAGTTCCATGCAGAAATTCGGCGGCAACACACATGCCACCTGCCTTTCAGTTCCCACCAGAAACGGTCACAGTCCGGTTGCCATCATTCACCGTCATGATGTTGAGACTGCTGTAGAGCTTCTTGTAGAATTTCTTAACAGGGCTCACCTGTTCAAGATGTAAACGATAAACGGAACTGGTCTTCCACATTGACAGTTGATGTTATTATTTCTGTCTCCGAAGTGCTGTGAGCTTTAATAAAGAGCACCTGATTAAGGTGAGTATCTTACCGCATGTACTGTAGATATCCTGAATGCCTGTGTCTACAGCTGCATCTTTTCTGACTTCGGGTTTACCTGGGTTTTTCAGGAATGTATCTTTGCTGTGGTCATGCGGTTTGCTTATTCATATTGAGGGAGGAAGAAGAATGAGATACGCAGCTGTTGTTTTGTTGTGCACACTTGCCTTTGCCAGTGAGGATCTTCCAGGGATTACCGGTGATCTCGGGCAGCCTGTCGAAGTGACTGGAAGTGTTGTTCATCTTGTAACATCCTTCCCTTCAGAAATTTCATGGGAACTGGAAGAGACTGAGCCTGCACCTTATTTTGAACCGCCGGAAGAGTATGACCTGATTGAAATTCTTGAGTGCAGATTCATTGTACCTGACAAAGACGGCATCTGCCCGGCAGTCGTATCACTGTCATCCGGGACAATACTGGAGAGCTCCAACATACAACTCACCGCTCAAGCTCAGCAGTCTGTTGATCTGGCACCTGACTGGCTGCAGGGGCATCTTATCTGGAAGTATTCCATACTAACTGAAGCCAATCAGGACAGGTACGGGGCTCTGCTGCTTGCTCACCAGGGGCAGAATTACTACGATGAGCTGGCTTTCACCGTAGCCAATCTCTCCTGGACAATTCTCGCAAATCCCAACTGGGATGAGACACTGCTTGTGGATAATGCACAGGGGATTTATGAGCACGATTCTCTGCTCAGCTATGTGAATGTGAATGATTATGCCGGCTCCGACTACTACAGTACCACAGAGTACAACACCATTGCGGGCTCAGACACTGTATGGGTGGAGATACCCAGGGAGATTTACTACAACTATGTGGTAATGCCCAAAGTGTCTGATGAACGCCCTCTGAATGATTCAAGTGTTTACGATGAATTCTGGAGACAGTACCTCTGGGATATGGATGATGAAGGTTACCCGATTTTCAATGATGTACTCAACGAAAATGTACTGGTTTTCTGGGATGAGCAGGCGAAGAATTACGGATGGTCTCCAAATCCTACTTTCACTGACAGTCTGCATGCTGTTGATATTCTCAGCAAATGGACTCGTGCCATCAATCCTGTACCGGCCAGCGGCAACAGACCCATACAGCCCAATGTGATTGCTCATGAGCACAACGGTAATTGCGGCGAGATGCAGGATCTGCTCTGTGCCGGGGCAAGGGTTGCTCTGCTCCCTGCGTGCTGCACAATGGATATCAATGAAGACCATGTGTGGGTTGAACTGTGGTGGAACGATGAGTGGCATCCCTGGCAGCCGGACTGGATTGACAATCCATACGTAGCCTACGATTACGCATACGGGGGTTCCAAGGACTGCAGCTGCATCTGGAGCTGGAGGAATGACGGGTACACGTGGGACGATATCGCGATCTACACGCCTGCATGCACATTCACCGTAACCGTCACTGATTCTGCCGGAATACCTGTTGATAACGCTACAGTACAGATTGCCAGTGAAGGCTGGCAGACCAGTACTCTTTACAGAGGAACCTGGGGACAGACTGATCGGAACGGCCAGATTACCTTCATTCTGGGCGACAACCAGAATTTCTACCTGAATATCTCATCCTCTCTTGGTAACTATGGAGCCGGAGGATACTTGGAGGTTATTACCAACAGTGTTGCGAATCAGGATTACTACTTCGAGTGGAGTCCTCCCGCTTTAATGCCTGAGCTGGACATGAATGAGCTCAGTGAAGGATCATGGACGAAGTATCTCATTCAGGTTGATTATGATCTTCCTGTGGATATCATGAATGGAAGAGACTACTACGCCAACCCCAGATCAGAGTACGCTGAACCTCTTGAAGACGGTACATCCGATTTCTTCATTGTTGATTCTGCCAATTGGGATCTCTACCAGGCTGGAGAAGAATTTGACTGCTACGAGGTGATCCAGGGGCAGAGCGAAGGGGAGATCTGGTTCTATGCTCCTCACACCGATGACTGGTACATTGTTTTCAGCGGAGACAGACATCAGGGGCTTGAAACATTCGCCGACGCGACGATTACTCTCTGGGAACACGATGGTACAGGAATCAGCGGTGGAATAGTACCTGCCATGGAAACAGCCATTTATCCCAATCCGTGCGTGAATCAGGCTTCTGTTGTTTTTGCTACAGCAGCGGCGGGAAACATGGAAGTAACAGTCTACGACATCCACGGAAGAGTTGTTGAAACACTGTGTGATGAACTGCTGGAGGCCGGCAGTCACAACCTGACCCTGAAGACATCTGAGTTCTCAAGCGGTCTTTACTTTGTGAAGTTTCATGGAGAAGGTCTTAACTCGATGAGGAGTCTCACAGTGTTAAGGTAGTTTTCCGCAAGGGGATCAGTATTCACCTGCTCCTTTCGGGCTGGGAATACGAATATCGCCCTGCCGGCAGTATGTCATCCGACAGGCTTAGTTGAGTAAAGAAAGGAAGAAGTTGAAATAATGGCTAAGGCGAAAATCATGCCTTCTATCCAGGCTCAAGCTGCTATAGCTTTGATGCTGATACAACTTGTGCATAAAATTGTCCGGGAGATACCGGGTGCCATGAAGATGGGCGGGCCGGGAGTAATAGGAGTTCCATTATTTGCAGGCTTGCTGGTTATCGGCATACTGCTCATACTGATGAAAAACAAATGGGGTTTACTGCTGGGTATAGTTGACGGAGTATTCATGATATTCCAACCGATCTTTGTTCATATTATTTTTGCTCATCCGGATCAGAATGGAATCTGGTGGTATCCTGTTTTCCCGTGGACGCAGGCCGTGCTGCTTATTTACTTCTGTCGTCTTGCATGGAAAGACTGGTCGTAGTGCACTGTCAGCAACAGCTGTCGTATTCTGCCTGATTTCCCCGGGTCAGGACGTTTCCACCACCCTGTTCCGGGGGGCAGAAAGCAATATGATACGCAGACAGAGAGTTTATGCATACATTGTGAATAAAGGCAGATTGCTTGTCTTCAAGCATACCGACTTTCCGGAATCTGGAATCCAGGTTCCCGCCGGATCAGTGCAAAAAGAAGAGGAACCGGCTTCGGCTGTGATGCGTGAAGCCGAGGAGGAAACCGGTCTTGCGAGGCTTGAATTAATCGGTTGCCTGGGCACTCTTGAGCGTGACATGACCGAATTCGGTACGGCAGAGATTCAGGAAGCATGGTTTTACCACATAAGCTGTCCGGGCAATCCGCTCAAAACATGGCGTCACAATGAAACTTCGGGTGGAACTATTGAACCGATACGGTTTGATTTATTCTGGGTGCAGCTTCCTGACGGTGTACCGGAACTTTTTGCTATTGATGGCATAATGCTGAATGAATTGATTCGTACCGCCGGGATGGAATCCCGGGAAAATACAGCAAATCGCATGGGATTTGATACATAAGTATCCGGTCAACTCTTGTTTGGGAGTAATTGATGAAATTTATCACTCTTGTCCTGTTCGGTTTTTCATGTGTTACAGCCAGCGGTGCCCGACAACTTACCGAGGTTGATACTCTACCCGATACAGCAATAATAAGCGCACAGAATCAGATTGCTGTCGAAGATATGCCGTCATTTGGCAATCTGGATGAACTTCGGGAATGGGCAACCTCAAGCACCTGGGGAGGGGGGAGCCTTGAAACTGTTTTCCTTGACAGCTTACCTGTATACATTGCTGACCGCTGCTTTACATCCGGCATTCACACAAGCGAGATCACTGTATACACTGAGCGAGGCAGCAACTTGAATCCCGTATTTCACATTCCGGTTCAGCATAATTGTTTTCACAGCATTCAAGTGCGCGATTCCTTGCTAGTAATTGTTCAACACAATATGAGAGATGAGGAAATCGAGTTTGCATCTCTGACTGCCGCAGAGCTGTTTGGCTGCCAGTCAGGTACGACTGTCATAAGAATCCCCAGCGATGTGGAGGAAATTGATTTTATAATTACATACGATCGGGAAGCTGCCAGCCGGGACTATGTGGCTGAAGCGTATTCAAGCATTCCTCTGACAGACACTTATGCAGTGGAAAGAGGAGTTGACGGGGGGCTGGTGCTCCTTGATTTCGAGGGTATGAGGCGGGTTGAAGAATATATCATACCCCATGAGAATATATCAGCTGTAATTCAAATCAGATACGATATGGATGTGTATGACAGAACGGATGTCGTGTTTACACGGGAGAATATAGTGATGGTACATACTGCTGCATCAAATGCGGGCATATTCACAGGCAGTGAGGTTTCCGTTCAACCTTATCCTGAAAGGGGTTCCGAGTATACAGGTTTTCTCAGAGGCCCGGGAGAAGGGTATGAACGCCAGGTTGATATCTTTCATGCCGCGCTCCTGTTTTACTACGGGACAGTAGTAAATCTGGTTAATAACTGAATCCAGTTAAAGTAACCCTGATGGTTGAATCGGACAACTCCCCGAGTTGACGCGACTCATCCGGTAAACGTTCAGATGAGCAGAGAAGCAGATATAAATAGCATTTGCTTAAAGAGGGAAAGTTAATTATCTAAGGGTTAATATTTTTACTGCTGTAATGTTACTCTGTATGTCTGCAATACTTTTTCTAAGGATTTTCTATTCATGAATGAACATCGGGTTGTTATCACAGGTCTTGGTGCTGTAACACCGCTTGGCATAGGCGTTGAAGATTCCTTTAATGGATTTCTGGAGGGGCGAAACGGAATTGCCCGGGTTACTCATTTTGATGTGACTGATTTTCGTTCAAGACTTGCCGCTGAGGTCAAGGGATTTCAAGCTGAGAATTGGATTGATAAGAAATCTGCAAGGCGTATGGACCGATTCACGCAGTTTGGGATTGCAGCGTCAGCAATGGCAATGGAAGACTCCGGACTGGAATCTTATGACAAAAACAGGGCAGGTGTTGTTATCGGCTCCGGTATTGGAGGTTCACAGGCTCTTGATGAAGGATATTCAACCCTTCGAGAAAAGGGACCACAAGGTTTGAGTCCTTTTCTTGTATCCAGGATGCTTGTTAATATGGCAGCATCTCTGGTTTCTATAAGGTATGGCTTCAAAGGCCCTCTCTCTGCTCCATCAGTGGCATGTTCTACTGGAACAAACGCGATAGGTGATGCCTTCAGAATTCTTCAGAGGGGAGACGCTGATGTCATGCTTGCAGGCAGTTCAGAAGCATGTATTTCCCCTCTTCCTTATGGGGCTTTCTGTGCCACCAGATCAATGACTTCAAGCGAACGCGCCGAGACCGCGAGCAGACCATTTGATAAAAATCGTGATGGTTTTGTTATGGGCGAGGGCGCGGGCATTGTTGTTCTGGAGACTTTGGAACATGCGCTTCACCGGGGAGCAGGGATTTATGCTGAAATTGTCGGATACGGCAATACAGCCGATGCCTACCATCTTACTGCCCCGGAGCCGGAGAGTGACGGGATGATACGTGTTATGCTCGCCGCATTGCAGGACGCCGGTTTGGATTGCGGAGATATCGGATACATCAATGCACACGGCACATCTACTGTTCTGAATGACAAGTGTGAGAGCGCGGCTATAATAAAAGTGTTTGGTGAAAACGCCTGTTCGCTGAAGGTCAGCTCAATCAAATCAATGATCGGTCATCTTATGGCAGCCGCAGGCTCTGTTGAGTTTGTATCCACCGTTATGAGTGTATTCACCGGCAGGATTCCACCAACCATCAATTATCAGGAGCCTGATCCTGATTGTTCTCTTGACTATGTAACCAATGGTGCCGAGTCACTGGATCTTAGTGCGGCTATGAGCAATTCATTCGGGTTTGGCGGTGGTAACTCCTCTCTTGTTGTAAAGAAGTATCAGAAAAACAGTGACAGTTAATATCTTACTCTGTTTTCATAATTGACGAGAATTCTGTAAGCAGTTTTTTTGTGCTGTTCCTGTAGATTCTGAAGCGAAGGCCACCAAGATGTTTGCCGCCGTACCACCTGGCTACAAGTATCAGGCAATCAACCGCGTTCATGCTCCTCATTGCTTCAAGGATGCAGTTGCCGGAGCCGGATTCCCCTCCGTCGTTTTTGAGTTCAGTACCATCGGTAAGGCGGATTGCCCAGCTCAGATGGCTGGCCTTCTTCATTTTGAATTGTCTGGAAAGAGACTTTACTGTGATGGATTGATCGTTACCGGATAAAAAGGGGGTGCCGCAGGCTTGAAACCGGCTTTGTTTTTCCAGAATAGATGTTCCGGAAACGGTTTCCTTCAGGGTTCGTGCATTTCCTATTAGAAACCTCCGGCTTAAAACCTGTGACACCCTTGTCCGAAGACCGGTGAAATATAAGAACTCGTGACGTAATGACAAGGCATTCTCAGCAACTGGAAATGCTTTTTTCAAGCAACCCCATATCATCCAGTTCCTTCTGCGAATACATAAGCCGCAGCAATGGAACTTTCAGCTTGCCGGTTCCGTGTTCTGCACTCACCGTTCCTCCAAGTTTAACAGCTTCAGCCGCGATTTGTTCCACAGCCAGTTCGGCCTTCTCAAGCTGACTGTTGTCATTGGGAATCAGATTCGCATGGAGATGTCCCTGACCGGAATGCCCAAAAACTACATGCTCCACTTCTGAATTTTCCAGGACAGACCTCATTGTTTCGTAGTATTCCATGAGCTGTTCAGGCGGTACTGCGGTGTCAGTGCTTATCTTGTGAATTCTACTGTTCTTTAATGAAAAGCCTGAAATTACTCTGTTTACCGTTTCCGGGAGCAGATGCCTGAATTCCTTCAGACGCTTTCTCTCAATCTCGTCAAATCCACCCCAGGTGTTGTCGGGCGAAATACCGTGCTCTTCAAGAAGCATTTCAAGTGCTTCCAGCGCAGTATCAAGTTCCTCCTCGGAAGCAACATCAATTGATGTGAGTAGAACCCAGTTTCCCCGGCCTGGAAATGTTTTTCCCGTGTTCCTTGAAAGGAAAGAAAGTGAGGGATCTGCCATTGCTTCCAGTTCTCTCAGGGAAAGGCTTGCATTGATAAGATCACTGCGCAGTTTCCAGAATTGATTCTCATTACAGAATACTGCAAAGCTTGCTATGGCGTAGGGCTTCCGGGCCAGTACAAGATCAGCTTCAAGAATCAACCCGAGTTTGCCTTCACTGCCGATGAAGAGGTCAATCAGATCCATGTTCGGGGCAATGTGAAACCCTGCTGCGTTTTTTACAGGCTGAGGTTTTTCCAGCTTTGGAAGGGTGATTAAACCAAGTGAGGGGTGTCTGAGTTTTCCACTGCTGAACTGATAGTTTCCCCGTTTTATGGTGAGGGCGGTTCCTGAAGGCAGCAGAATCTTGAGCCGGTCAATCCACTTTCTGGTGGATCCGAATTTATAGCTGTCAGCACCTGACGCGTCGGTAGCAACGGTTCCGCCTATGGACGCTGTTGTTTCGGTTGGGTCCGGCGGGTAGAACAAACATGGTTTTTCTGTTTTGCAGTACTCCTGAACCGAGTCCAGAGTTTCTCCTGCCTGAACTCTGATGATGTTTTCCCGGGATGTGGGAAGAATGCCTTTTAGAAGATCCGTAGACAGAACAGCGCCGCCTATGGGTACCGCGCCGCCCGCAATTCCAGTTCTTGCCCCTGATATTGTAAGAGGGACACGATCCTCAAAACATTCTTTCATGTATTCAGTAGCCTCAGTTGTATTTTCCGGCCACGCGGCTGACTGACAGCTGCCGCCGGAGAGTGCTGATTCATCCACTAACAGCTCGGGGTGTTCCTGCTGTATGAAGTGGGTCCCCTTTACGGATTTCAATGGTGCTCCTTCCCTGTCGCACAGATATACATTACCCCTACTGTCATCAGTATGCAACACCAGGAGCGTGTCCGAGAATAGAACACTGGCATCTACAACCACATAATCGGCCACAATCCTCGCGTATTATCATCAAATAGCGCTGCTATTCCATGCTAACCGCTCGGGACGCCACTCGACTAAAAGCAACGTTGCTTTCTCTTCAAATCCGCATGAATTCTGACTCAATCCTGCGGCGTAACTGCACAGCACCCATTGTCGGACGCACTCCTAGTTACGCAACACTTGAAGGAACCTTCTTCATTGTTCATAGTACAACCATGGTGAACATGCAGTAATTACTTTTCGAAAGGAACTCTATGGGGCTGACTTTTGCTCAGAAAGTCCTTGGACGCGC